>NZ_AAWS01000018.1 GCF_000169175.1 Microscilla marina ATCC 23134 | reverse complement strand
TCATGACTACTGAATTGTACCTCCCCAACTGGGTGAGGGTAAGGTCATACGCATACCCTACCGAGATATATTTGAAATACGGGCTTCAGCCAATAAGTTTACGGCGTCTCCTATTCTATAAGAACCTCCTACCGCAAATCGGTCAAACAACCACACATTGGCGTTTATGTCTATAGAAAAAGGGGCACCCGACACATATTTGGCAAGCAGCGAAGGACGTATTTTCACTGTAGGCGATACATCAAACACATAGCCTGCTGTAATAAACACGTGCCTCGATTGACGGGCATTAGAAATATTGCCGTCCGCCAGGTCCCAATTGATCAATTGAGGAACAGACAATCCCGCATAAAACCTGTCTGTATAATAATACAAACCAGTACCAAAATTGGGCAAGGTCTTATTGATGTTCTGGTCAAACGCCGGATCGGTACTCGTAGGGTCTACCGAAAAGCGTACATCAGTAAAATTAGCCCTGAACTGGGTAATGGCCGCCTGAATACCCATGGCCAATACTCCAGTGTTAAACCTAATTCGGAAAGCATAAGAACCAATCATTGAGAAATTATTGGTAATGCCTATTTTGTCATTGACCAGGGTCAAACCCAAGCCAATGCGATCTTTGATAAGGGGCAAATGCCCAGAAAGCGTTTGGGTAACCGGGGCTCCTTCAATACCTGTCCATTGTTTACGAAACAACCCCGTAACACTGAATACATCGCGACTACCTGCATACGCCGGGTTAATTGCCAACCCATTAAACATGTACTGGGTAAATTGTACGTCTTGTTGTGCCTGTCCTTTCTGCACCGACAGCAGGCTAAGCCCCCAAAATACCAAAAGGCTTAATAAACCATATTTTTTAATGTGCATCATAGTTTGCCTGTTCGTTTTTAATGTATTGTTAAGTTTTATGTTTGGATAACCTCAACCCTCACAAAGCAAGGGGTGAGGTTGGTATATTCTATCGTTGTAAAATCAAATAAGCAGCCGATGGCTTTTGACCATTGTTCAAGTCAATGACATAATAGTAAGTTCCATCTGGCAAACGTTGCCCGCTTAGGTTACCCTGGTTGGCAAATCCGTTCCAGTCATTTTTATAATCCTTATTAAAGTATACCCGACTTCCCCAACGGTTGTACACACTAAATGTTACCTGGTATTTTTCCACTCCCAAAATCACATAAGTATCGTTCTTACCATCATCATTTGGCGAGAAGCCATTTGGAATAAATATTTGTCCACATTCAGTCACATTCACGATGAGCAAGGCACTGTCACACTTACTAATATAAGCGTCATCACATACCTGATAAGCCAGGGTGTCAATTCCCACAAAATCCTCAGGAGGCGTGTAAGTAAACCCACCGTCTGCTTCAAGTATAACTACTCCACGACGATTGGTTAATAATGAGCCTACCATGCTTATTTTCAAGGTATTGGTGTTGACATCCACATCATTTAGCAATACATTGCCCGTGAGCACCTTGCATTGTCAATGGTGTACACATCATCTTTGGCTTCGGGGGCATCATTGGTACAAGCCTCAATGCTGATATAGATTTTGCCATTGGCACAACTACCGTTAGAGTTACACACTTGGTAAGACACACTATCGCGCCCAATAAAGGCAGTGCGTGGTTCATACTTAAATGTGCCATTGGCGCTCATATTGACAATCCCTCCCGTAGGCGTTACAAAGTCTCTGGCTTCGGTGACAGCAAAGGTGACGCCGCCTTGTGCCTGATTGGTTGAATCGGGCAACAAGTTCAGGTTAATGTCTGTACAGTTGTCTGTTTTCAGGGTCAGGTTATTTGCCACTGGTGTGTTACAGTTATCAATGGTTACCTGCGCCCGGTCAGCCAACTTCTCGGATGGACAAGAGGCCCCACCTACTGCCGCAGGAGTGGCATATACATCATAAGCTGTCGAGGCAGTAGGGGTTGGTAAATTGCTAAATGTAAGTGTTCCACCCGCGCTTACTTGCGAGGTGATCACAGTAGCCCCGCTTCTTAACTCATAGGTTACACCAGCTTCGGTATTGCTTACTGTGATATTGAATACAGCTGGACGCTGATCTATACAGAAGGTAGCGTCGCTTACTTGCAAATTAACCGTAGTAACAGGTGCTGCAATCACATTCATTACCATATCGTCAGTACTTGCCGTACAACTTCCATTGGTAATTGTCCAACGGAAAGTATAAGCACCAGCTACCAAACCAGTGATTCCAGACACGTTTGCCCCCGGATTGATAATGTTGGCCGTACCCGGACCACTTACCTGTGTCCAACGTCCGGTGCCCACTGTGGGGCTATTGGCAGCAAAAGTAGCAGTAGTGGCTCCACAAAGTGTTTGATCAGGTCCTGCGCTCGCAATGGTAGGCTCCTGCTCTCTTACAATGCTCACATTGGCCACCGATGGTGTACAACTTCCGTTAGAAACTGTCCATTGGAAGGTATTGACTCCTACACTCAACCCAGTGACTCCAGAGTTAGGACTTGCAGGGTTAGTTACAGTGGCTGTTCCTGCCACTACTGTCCACATTCCCGTACCTACCGTTGGCGAAGTAGCCGTCAAGGTAGCAGTATTGACACAAACCACCTGGTTGGTACCAGCATTGGCGGTACTTGGGGTAGCTTCTTTGGTAACGCTAATGCTTGACGAAGAACTGCTACAGGTATTGGTAATTGTCCAACGGAAAATATTTATTCCTACTCCCAGGTTAGACACCTGAGTATTGGGGTTACCAGGATCAGTAATGATACCTGACCCACTTACAATGCTCCACTGCCCAGTACCAGTAGTTGGCGTATTTCCCGTAAGGTTGGCAGTAGTGGCACAAGTTGTTTGGTTGCCCCCAGCAATAGAGGTAGTAGGTGGAGCATCTCTGGTAATGTTTACATTTGATTCAGAAACCGGGCAAGACCCGTTAGATATTGTCCACTTGAATACATTGACTCCTATGCCCAGGTTAGACACCGAAGTGTTAGGACTTGCCGCATTAGAAATGGTACCACTGCCACTTACCAGCGTCCATTGACCCGTGCCAGCCGTAGGGGTGTTACCATTCAAGGTCACCGAAGTTCCACACACCCTTTGGTCTGCGCCAGCGTTTGCCGTGGTTGGAGTTGCTTCGCGGGTAATAGTTACCGTAGCCGTGCTATTGGTACAATTGCCATTGCTAATCGTCCACTGGAAGGTGTTAATGCCTACCCCCAGATTAGTAACTGTAGTAATAGGGCTTGCGGCGTTGGTAACAGCTCCACTTCCGGAAATCAGCGTCCACATTCCCGTGCCTACCGCTGGGGTATTGGCATTCAACGTGGCAGTGGTAGCACACACTGTTTGTGGTGCCCCGGCATTGGCAGTGGTAGGCGGCTGATTCAACGTAATGGTGATATCAGATACAGACGGGGTACAATTACCATTACTAATTGTCCAGCGGAATACATTGGTACCGTAAGACAAGCCAGAAACCGTCGCATTGGACGCATTGGCATTACTAAATGACCCTGTACCAGATACCACCGTCCAGGTTCCCGTGCCTACTGTGGGGTTATTCGCGGCAAGCGTAGTAGTGGTAGCGCCAGTCAAGCCACACAAAATCTGATCTGCCCCAGCGTTGGCGGCAGTAGGTGGCTGGTTCAATGTAATGGTTACATCAGCGCTAGACGCCGTGCAAGTACCATTGCTGATGGTCCAACGGAACACATTGGCTCCGTAAGACAAGCCCGAAATAGTCGTATTAGGCGTGTTGGCATTGGCAAATACACCGCTTCCCGAAATTACTGTCCAGGTTCCGGTACCAGCTGTAGGTGTGTTGGCGGTAATACTTGCGGTGGTACTGGTGTTTACTCCACACAAAGTTTGACTTACCCCGGCATTGGCCGTACTTGGTGGCTCAAACAAGGTAATCGTCACATCAGCAACAGTTCCAGTACAATTGCCATTAGTTACTGTCCAGCGGAATACATTAGCGCCATAAGATAAGCCCGAAACCGTCGCATTAGACGCATTGACATTACTAAACGACCCTGTACCAGATACTATAGTCCAAGTACCAGTACCCACCGCTGGGTTAGTAGCATTGAGCGTAGCCGTAGTAGTAGTGTTGAGTCCACATAGGCTTTGGTTGCTGCCAGCATTTGCCGTGCTTGGTGGCTCAAACAAGGTAATCGTCACATCAGAAGCAGATGGTGTACAAGTACCGTTACTCACTGTCCAACGGAATACGTTCGCCCCATAAGACAAGCCTGATGCCGTCGCATTGGCGGCATTGACATTACTAAATGAACCCGTGCCAGATACTACAGTCCAAGCACCAGTACCTACCGTGGGTGTGTTTGCCGCCAGATTTGCCGTAGTAGTGGTATTTGGTCCGCATAAGCTTTGATTCAACCCAGCATTGGCAGTGGTTGGTGGCTGAAACAAGGTAATCGTCACATCAGCCGTAGATGGTGTACAAGTAGCTCCATTGCTGATGGTCCAACGGAATACGTTGGCTCCATAAGATAAACCTGACACTGTAGTAGTTGGTACGTTGGCATTCCCAAAGCTTCCCGACCCTGACAGTACTGTCCAGGCTCCTGTACCTACGGTTGGAGCATTCGCTGCCAGAGTTGCGGTAGTAGTCATATTGACTCCACATAATTGTTGATTCCCGCCAGCATTGGCTACGGTTGGAGTCGCATCTACTGTAATAGTTACCTGGTCTTCAGAATTACAAGTACTATTGGTCACCACCCACTTCAATATAGTCGGCGTGGTAGTACTTAAACCAGTGACGGTCGCATTTGGATTATTTAACTGTGGAGCAGCAATCGTTCCTGGTCCAGATACTACTGACCAGGTTCCAGTGCCTACCGTAGGCGTATTCGCCGCCATTGTGGCCGTAGTCACTCCACATAATGTTTGGTCGGTGCCTGCATTGGCAGCGGTTGGCAAAGCATCCACGATAATATCTACCGTGCTGCTGGAATTGGTACAAACCCCATTACTGATCACCCACTGATAACGAGTAGTCGAACCAGCCGTTAGGCCAGTGATCTGAGCGGTGGGGTTGTTCACCTCGGCCGCCGCAATCGTGCCCGGACCAGATACTTTCACCCAAGCCCCGGTGCCTACTGTCGGAGTATTCGCTGCCATCGTGGCTGTAGTCACATTACAAAGCGTTTGGTTTGTGCCAGCATTTGATACCGTTGGCGCCGCATTCACTGTGATACTGATTTGGTTTTCTGAAACTGGACAACTTCCGTTGCTAATCGTCCATTTTACAAACGTTGGAGTCGTTGTATTCAAGCCAGTCACCGTTGTGGTGGCACTGTTTACGTTGGTGATTGTTCCAGGACCGGATACTTTCACCCAAATTCCGGTACCCACCGTTGGGGTATTTCCAGTAATGGTTGTGCTGGTCACATCACAAAGTGTTTGGTCGCCACCTGTTACGGCGGCCGTGGTTGGTGCAGGGCTTACCGTAATCGTTGCTTCGTCTTGTGAACTACAACTTCCATTGGCTATCACCCAACGTACTACTGTGGGAGTAGTAGCGCTCAATCCAGTAATAGGTGCATTCGGGTTGTTCAACTGCGCCCCCGCAATTGTTCCCGGACCCGATACAATTTGCCAGGTGCCAGTGCCCACCGTGGGGTTATTTGCGGCAAGCGTGGCCGTAGTCACATTACATAAATCTTGATCGGCACCTGCTGCTGCAATCGTGACAGCCTCATTGACTGTAATCGTGATTTGATCTTCCGAATCAGTACAAGTACCATTGCTGATCACCCATTTCACTACAGTTGGGGTAGTTGTACTCAAGCCAGTTACACTGGTGCTTGCCAGGTTTACATTCGCAATCGCTCCCGGACCTGATACTTTCACCCATTGGCCAGTACCTACGGTGGGCGTGTTTCCGGTAATATTGGCGGTCGTTACATTACACAACGTTTGGTCGCCGCCAGTTACCGATGCCACCGTGGGCAAAGCGTCCACACTCAAACTAATTTGGTCTTCCGAGTCGGTACAGGTACCATTGCTGATCACCCACTTCACTAATGTAGGCGTGGTGCTGTTCAAGCCTGTCACTGTGGTAGATGCTGCATTCACGTTGGTAATTGTTCCAGGACCGGATACTTTCACCCAAACTCCGGTACCCACTGTGGGCGTGTTTCCGGTAATATTTGCCGTAGTCACATTACAAAGCGTTTGATCGCTTCCAGCATTGGCTACCGTTGGCAGGGTTTCTATAGTTAAAGTAATTTGATCTTCTGAATCGGTGCAAGTACCATTGCTGATCACCCACTTCACCACAGTTGGCGTGGTGCTGTTCAAACCATTCACTGTGGTAGAAGCCGCATTTACATTCGCAATCGTGCCCGGACCAGATACCTTCACCCAAATTCCGGTACCTACCGTGGGCGTGTTTCCGGTAATGGTAGCCGTAGTCACATTACACAACGTTTGGTTACCTCCTGCATTGGCCACCGTGGGTGTAGCATTTACATTGATGCTGATCTGGCTCTCAGAGCCGGTACAACTACCATTGCTGATTACCCATTTCACCACAGTAGGGGTAGTACTATTCAAACCAGTGACCGTGGTAGATGCTGCGTTCACGTTAGTAATCGTGCCCGGACCGGATACCTTCGTCCAAATTCCGGTGCCCACTGTCGGGGTATTTCCAGTAATGGTGGTGGTAGTTACATTACACAAGTCTTGGTTACCGCCAGTTACCGATGCCGTGGTTGGCAAAGCATCTATCGAAATCGTTGCATCGTCTTGCGAGCTACAACCAGTACCTGTACTTACTACCCAGCGTACTACTGTTGGGGTAGTACTGTTCAAACCTGTAATAGGCGCATTTGGGTTGTTCAACTGTGCCCCCGCAATCGTTCCAGGGCCAGATACTACTGTCCAGGTTCCGGTACCTACTGTTGGAGTATTTGCCGAAAGTGTTGCTGTAGTCACATTACATAAATTCTGATCAACTCCTGCATTGGCTACGGTTGGAGCAGCGTTTACTGTGATCGTCATCTGATCTTGTGAACTACAAGCCCCACTTGTGATTACCCAGCGTACTACCGTGGGGTTGGTGCTATTCAAACCAGTTACTGTAGTAGTAGTACTGTTTACATTGGTGATCGTGCCCGAACCCGATACCTTTGTCCACTGTCCAGTACCCACCGTTGGGGTATTTCCAGTAATGGTCGTGCTGGTCACATCACAAAGTGTTTGGTCACCACCTGTTACGGCGGCCACGGTTGGCGCAGGACTTACCGTAATCGTTGCTTCGTCTTGTGAACTACAACTTCCATTCGTAATCACCCAACGTACCACTGTGGGAGTCGTAGCGCTCAAGCCAGTCACTGTAGCATTTGGATTGTTCAACTGTGCTCCCGCAATCGTGCCTGGGCCTGATACAATTTGCCAGGTGCCAGTGCCCACCGTGGGGTTATTCGCGGCAAGCGTTGCAGTAGTCACATTACATAAGTTTTGATCGGTGCCTGCTGCAGCAATCGTGGCTGCTTCATTGACCGTAATCGTGATTTGATTCTCAGAATCGGTACAAGTGCCATTGCTGATCACCCATTTCACCACAGTTGGAGTGGTGCTGTTCAAGCCAGTGACCGTGGTAGAGGCCACATTCACGTTGGTAATCGCTCCCGGACCAGATACTTTCACCCAGGCTCCAGTGCCTACTGTCGGAGTGTTTCCAACAATGTTGGTGGTAGTCACATTACACAATGTTTGGTCACCACCAGTCACTGATGCCACCGTTGGCAAGGCGTCTACACTCAAACTAATTTGGTCTTCCGAATCGGTGCAACTACCATTGCTGATCACCCACTTCACTAATGTAGGCGTGGTGCTGTTCAAGCCAGTCACTGTGGTAGATGCTGCATTCACGTTGGTAATTGTTCCCGGACCGGATACCTTCACCCAAATTCCGGTACCCACCGTTGGGGTGTTTCCAGTAATAGTAGCCGTAGTCACATTGCAAAGCGTTTGATCGCTTCCAGCATTGGCTACCGTTGGCAGGGCTTCTATAGTTAAAGTAATTTGATCTTCTGAATCGGTGCAAGTACCATTGCTGATCACCCACTTCACCACAGTTGGCGTGGTGCTGTTCAAACCATTCACTGTGGTAGAAGCCGCATTTACATTCGCAATTGTGCCCGGACCAGATACCTTCACCCAAATTCCGGTACCTACCGTGGGCGTGTTTCCGGTAATGGTAGCCGTAGTCACGTTACACAACGTTTGGTTTCCTCCTGCATTGGCCACCGTGGGTGTAGCATTTACATTGATGCTGATCTGGCTCTCAGAATCGGTACAACTACCATTGCTGATCACCCATTTCACTACGGTGGGGGTAGTACTGTTCAAACCAGTGACTGTGGTAGATGCTGCGTTCACGTTAGTAATCGTGCCCGGACCGGATACCTTCACCCAAATTCCGGTACCTACCGTGGGCGTATTTCCAGTAATGGTCGTGCTGGTTACATTACACAAGTCTTGGTTACCGCCCGTTACCGCTGCCGTCGTTGGCAAGGCATCTACGGTAATATCTACCGTGCTGCTGGAATTGGTACAAACCCCATTACTGATCACCCACTGATAACGAGTAGTCGAACCAGCCGTTAGGCCAGTGATCTGAGCGGTGGGGTTGTTCACCTCGGCCGCCGCAATCGTGCCCGGACCCGATACCTTCACCCAGGCTCCCGTACCTACCGTGGGCGTATTAGCCGCCATTGTGGCAGTAGTCACATTACAAAGCGTTTGGTTCGTGCCAGCATTTGATACCGTTGGCGCCGCATTCACTGTGATACTGATTTGGTTTTCTGAAACTGGACAACTTCCGTTGCTAATCGTCCATTTTACAAACGTTGGAGTCGTTGTATTCAAGCCAGTCACTGTTGTGGTGGCACTGTTTACATTGGTGATTGTTCCAGGACCGGATACTTTCACCCAAACTCCGGTACCTACCGTAGGGGTATTTCCAGTAATGGTCGTGCTGGTCACATCACAAAGTGTTTGGTCGCCACCTGTTACGGCTGCCGTGGTTGGGGCAGGACTTACCGTAATCGTTGCTTCGTCTTGTGAACTACAACTTCCGTTGGTAATCACCCAACGTACCACTGTGGGAGTAGTAGCGCTCAATCCAGTAATAGGTGCATTCGGGTTATTCAACTCTGCCCCCGCAATCGTGCCCGGACCCGATACAATTTGCCAGGTGCCAGTGCCCACCGTGGGGTTATTCGCGGCAAGCGTGGCCGTAGTCACATTACATAAGTTTTGATCGGTGCCTGCTGCAGCAATCGTGGCTGCTTCATTGACTGTAATCGTGATTTGATCTTCCGAATCAGTACAAGTACCATTGCTGATCACCCATTTCACTACAGTTGGGGTAGTTGTACTCAAGCCAGTTACACTGGTGCTTGCCAGGTTTACATTCGCAATCGCTCCCGGACCAGACACTTTTACCCATTGACCAGTACCTACCGTAGGCGTGTTTCCAACAATATTTGCCGTCGTTACATTACACAACGTTTGATCGCCGCCAGTTACCGATGCCACCGTGGGCAAGGCGTCCACACTCAAACTAATTTGGTCTTCCGAATCGGTACAACTACCATTGCTGATCACCCACTTCACTAATGTAGGAGTAGTGCTGTTCAAGCCTGTCACTGTGGTAGATGCGGCATTCACGTTGGTAATTGTTCCAGGACCGGATACCTTCACCCAAATTCCGGTACCCACTGTTGGGGTGTTTCCAGTAATAGTAGCCGTAGTCACATTACAAAGCGTTTGATCGCTTCCAGCATTGGCTACCGTTGGCAGGGCTTCTATAGTTAGAGTAATTTGATCTTCTGAATCGGTGCAAGTACCATTACTGATCACCCACTTCACCACAGTAGGCGTGGTGCTGTTCAAACCATTCACTGTGGTAGAAGCCGCATTTACATTCGCAATCGTTCCCGGACCAGATACCTTCACCCAAATTCCGGTACCTACCGTGGGCGTGTTTCCGGTAATGGTAGCTGTAGTCACGTTACACAACGTTTGGTTACCTCCTGCATTGGCCACCGTGGGTGTAGCATTTACATTGATGCTGATCTGGCTCTCAGAGTCGGTACAACTACCGTTGCTGATCACCCATTTCACTACGGTGGGGGTAGTACTGTTCAAACCAGTGACTGTGGTAGATGCTGCGTTCACGTTAGTAATCGTGCCCGGACCAGATACCTTCACCCAAATTCCGGTACCTACCGTGGGCGTATTTCCAGTAATGGTCGTGCTGGTTACATTACACAAGTCTTGGTTACCGCCCGTTACCGCTGCCGTCGTTGGCAAGGCATCTACAGTAATATCTACCGTGCTGCTGGAATTGGTACAAACCCCATTACTGATCACCCACTGATAACGAGTAGTCGAACCAGCCGTTAGGCCAATGATCTGAGCGGTGGGGTTGTTCACCTCGGCCGCCGCAATCGTGCCCGGACCCGATA
Organism: Microscilla marina ATCC 23134; assembly: GCF_000169175.1. Lineage (NCBI taxonomy): Bacteria > Pseudomonadati > Bacteroidota > Cytophagia > Cytophagales > Microscillaceae > Microscilla > Microscilla marina. The sequence continues at coordinate 163,661 of NZ_AAWS01000018.1, read as the reverse complement.
CTTTCACCCAGGCTCCCGTACCTACCGTAGGCGTATTAGCCGCCATTGTAGCCGTAGTCACATTACAAAGCGTTTGGTTTGTGCCAGCATTTGATACCGTTGGCGCCGCATTCACTGTGATACTGATTTGGTTTTCTGAAACTGGACAACTTCCGTTGCTAATCGTCCATTTTACAAACGTTGGAGTCGTTGTATTCAAGCCAGTCACCGTTGTGGTGGCACTGTTTACATTGGTGATTGTTCCAGGACCGGATACTTTCACCCAAATTCCAGTACCCACCGTTGGGGTATTTCCAGTAATGGTCGTGCTGGTCACATCACAAAGTGTTTGGTCGCCACCTGTTACAGCGGCCACGGTTGGCGCAGGGCTTACCGTAATCGTTGCCTCATCCTGTGAACTACAACTTCCGTTCGTAATCACCCAACGTACCACTGTGGGAGTAGTAGTACTCAAGCCAGTTACTGTAGCATTTGGATTGTTCAACTGTGCTCCCGCAATCGTGCCCGGACCCGATACAATTTGCCAGGTGCCAGTGCCCACTGTGGGGTTATTCGCGGCAAGCGTGGCCGTAGTCACATTACATAAATCTTGATCGGCACCTGCTGCCGCAATCGTGGCAGCTTCATTGACTGTAATCGTGATTTGATCTTCTGAGGTACAAGCACCACTCGTAATGACCCACTTCACCACAGTGGGGGTAGTACTGTTCAAACCAGTAACCGTGGTAGAAGCGGCATTCACATTCGTAATGCCACCTGGTCCTGATACTTTCACCCAGGCTCCGGTACCTACCGTCGGGGTATTTCCAGTAATATTCGCCGTAGTTACGTTACAAAGTGTTTGGTCGCCACCAGTTACCGATGCCACTGTGGGGGTTGGGCTTACGGTTACCGTAATCTGATCTTCTGAGGTACAAGCACCACTCGTAATCACCCACTTCACTATGGTAGGCGTAGTGCTATTAATGCCTGTGATAGTAGTAGAAGCTACATTCACGTTGGTAATTGTTCCCGGACCGGATACCTTCACCCATTGACCAGTACCTACAGTTGGCGTATTACCATTGATATTGGCGGTAGTTACCGCACAAAGTGTTTGGTCGCCGCCAGTGACTGTCGCAGTGGTAGGTGTTGGGCTTACCGTAATATTGATGTCATCTTGTGAGTTACAAGCCCCACTCGTGATTTCCCAACGTACCACGGTAGGCGTAGTACTATTCAAGCCTGTCACTGTGGTAGAGGCCGCATTTACATTAGTAATCGTTCCCGGACCGGATACCTTCACCCATTGACCAGTGCCTACCGTGGGCGTGTTTCCGGTAATGTTGGTTGTCGTTACATTACAAAGCGTTTGGTCACCGCCAGTTACCGATGCCACAGTTGGGTTAGGGCTTACGGTTACTGTAATTTGATCTTCTGAGTTACAAGCGCCACTCGTAATCACCCACTTCACTACGGTAGGCGTAGTACTATTAATGCCTGTGATAGTAGTAGAAGCTACATTCACATTGGTAATCGTTCCCGGACCGGATACCTTCACCCATTGACCAGTACCCACCGTGGGCGTGTTTCCGGTAATATTGGCCGTAGCCACATTACAAAGCGTTTGATCTCCCCCTGCATTGGCTACAGTTGGAGTAGGACTTACAGTCAAAGTAATTTGGTCTTCCGAATCGGTGCAAGTACCATTGCTGATCACCCACTTCACCACAGTTGGCGTGGTGCTGTTCAAACCATTCACTGTGGTAGAAGCCGCATTTACATTCGCAATCGTGCCCGGACCAGATACCTTCACCCATTGACCAGTGCCTACCGTAGGCGTGTTTCCGGTAATGGTAGCCGTAGTCACATTACACAATGTTTGGTTTCCACCTGCATTGGCCACCGTGGGTGTAGCATTTACATTGATGCTGATCTGGCTCTCAGAGTCGGTACAACTACCATTGCTGATTACCCATTTCACCACAGTAGGCGTAGTACTGTTCAAACCAGTGACCGTGGTAGACGCTACATTTACATTAGTAATCGTGCCCGGACCGGATACCTTCACCCAAATTCCGGTACCTACCGTGGGGGTATTTCCAGTAATGGTCGTGCTGGTTACATTACACAAATCTTGGTTGCCACCCGTTACCGATGCCACCGTTGGCGTAGCATCTACCGAAATTGTTGCGTCGTCTTGTGAGCTACAGCCAGTACCTGTACTTACTACCCAGCGCACTACTGTGGGAGTAGTCGTGCTCAAATTACTCAAAGTAGCCGTAGGGCTATTGACCTGGGCAGGAAGAATTGTTCCAGGACCGGATACAATTTGCCAGGTACCAGTACCTACGGTGGGGTTATTCGCGGCAAGCGTAGTACTGGTCACATTACATAAGTTTTGATCCACCCCTGCATTAGATGCCGTAGGTGCCGCATTCACTGTGATACTGATTTGATTTTCTGAATTACAAGTTCCACTCGTAATCACCCATTTTACAAAAGTAGGGGTAGTACTGTTCAAGCCTGTCACCGTTGTCGTGGCACTGTTTACATTAGTGATTGTTCCAGGACCGGATACCTTCGTCCACTGTCCGGTACCTACCGTTGGGGTATTTCCAGTAATAGTCGTACTGGTGACATCACAAAGCGTTTGGTCACCACCCGTTACGGCGGCCGTGGTTGGGGCAGGGCTTACTGTGATAGTCGCCTCATCCTGTGAACTACAACTTCCATTCGTAATCACCCAACGTACTACTGTGGGAGTCGTAGTGCTCAATCCAGTAATAGGTGCATTCGGGTTATTCAACTGCGCCCCCGCAATTGTTCCCGGACCCGATACAATTTGCCAAGTTCCGATGCCCACCGTGGGGTTATTCGCAGCAAGCGTGGCAGTAGTCACATTACATAAATCTTGATCGGCACCTGCTGCCGCAATCGTAGCAGCCTCATTGACCGTGATCGTGATTTGATCTTCTGAATCGGTACAGGTACCATTGCTGATCACCCATTTTACTACAGTAGGCGTAGTCGTATTCAAACCAGTTACACTGGTACTTACCAGGTTTACATTTGCAATCGCTCCTGGACCCGATACTTTCACCCATTGACCAGTGCCTACCGTAGGCGTGTTTCCAGTAATGTTGGTGGTGGTTACATTACACAACGTTTGGTCGCCGCCAGTTACCGATGCCACCGTGGGCGTAGCATTTACATTGATGCTGATCTGGCTCTCAGAGTCGGTACAACTACCATTGCTGATCACCCATTTCACCACAGTAGGCGTAGTACTGTTCAAACCAGTGACCGTGGTAGACGCTACATTTACATTAGTAATCGTGCCCGGACCGGATACCTTCACCCAAATTCCGGTACCTACCGTGGGGGCATTTCCAGTAATGGTGGTGGTGGTTACATTACACAAATCTTGGTTGCCACCCGTTACCGATGCCACCGTTGGCGTAGCATCTACCGATATGGTGGCATCATCACTTGAAGTACAGCTTGTGCCCGTAGATATTACCCAACGAACTACTGTGGGTGTGGTCGTGCTCAAATTACTCAAAGTAGCCGTAGGGCTATTGACCTGGGCAGGAAGAATGGTTCCAGGGCCAGAAACTACTGTCCAGGTTCCGGTACCTACGGTGGGGTTATTCCCGGCAAGCGTAGTACTGGTCACGTTACATAAGTTTTGATCCACCCCTGCATTAGATGCCGTAGGTGCCGCATTCACTGTGATACTGATTTGATTTTCTGAATTACAAGTTCCACTCGTAATCACCCATTTTACAAAAGTAGGGGTAGTACTGTTCAAGCCAGTCACCGTTGTCGTGGCACTGTTTACATTAGTGATTGTTCCAGGACCGGATACCTTCGTCCACTGTCCGGTGCCCACTGTCGGGGTATTTCCAGTAATGGTGGTGCTGGTCACATCACAAAGTGTTTGGTCGCCACCCGTTATGGCTGCCGTGGTTGGGGCAGGGCTTACTGTGATAGTCGCTTCGTCTTGTGAACTACAACTTCCATTCGTAATCACCCAACGTACCACTGTGGGAGTAGTAGTACTCAAGCCAGTCACTGTAGCATTTGGATTGTTCAACTGTGCTCCCGCAATCGTGCCCGGACCCGATACAATTTGCCAGGCTCCAGTGCCCACTGTGGGGTTATTCGCAGCAAGCGTGGCCGTAGTCACATTACATAAGTTTTGATCGGCACCTGCTGCCGCAATCGTGGCAGCTTCATTGACTGTAATCGTAATTTGGTCTTCTGAATCGGTACAACTACCATTGCTGATCACCCACTTCACCACAGTTGGGGTAGTTGTATTCAAGCCAGTTACGCTGGTGCTTGCCAGGTTTACATTCGCAATCGCTCCTGGGCCAGATACTTTCACCCATTGACCAGTGCCTACCGTAGGCGTGTTTCCAGCAATATTGGCGGTAGTCACATTACACAATGTTTGGTCGCCACCAGTTACCGATGCCACCGTGGGCGTAGCATTTACATTGATGCTGATCTGGCTCTCAGAGTCGGTACAACTACCATTGCTGATGACCCATTTCACCACAGTAGGCGTAGTACTGTTCAAACCAGTAACCGTGGTAGACGCTACATTTACGTTGGTAATTGTTCCCGGACCAGATACCTTCACCCACTGACCAGTGCCTACCGTTGGGGTATTTCCAGTAATGTTGGTGGTGGTTACATTACACAAGTCTTGGTTACCGCCCGTTACTGCTGCCGTCGTTGGCAAAGCATCTATCGTAATCGTGATTTGATCTTCCGAATCGGTACAAGTACCATTGCTGATCACCCATTTCACTACAGTTGGGGTAGTCGTATTCAAGCCAGTTACACTGGTGCTTGCCAGGTTTACATTCGCAATCGCTCCTGGACCAGACACTTTCACCCATTGACCAGTACCTACCGTAGGCGTGTTTCCAACAATATTTGCCGTCGTTACATTACACAACGTTTGGTCGCCGCCAGTTACCGATGCCACCGTTGGCAAAGCGTCCACACTCAAACTAATTTGGTCTTCCGAATCGGTACAACTACCATTGCTGATCACCCACTTCACTAATGTAGGAGTAGTGCTGTTCAAGCCTGTCACTGTGGTAGATGCTGCATTCACGTTGGTAATTGTTCCAGGACCAGATACTTTCACCCAAATTCCGGTACCCATTGTGGGCGTGTTTCCGGTAATATTTGCCGTAGTCACATTGCAAAGCGTTTGATCGCTTCCAGCATTGGCTACCGTTGGCAGGGCTTCTATAGTTAAAGTAATTTGATCTTCTGAATCGGTGCAAGTACCATTGCTGATCACCCACTTCACCACAGTTGGCGTGGTGCTGTTCAAACCATTCACTGTGGTAGAAGCCGCATTTACATTCGCAATTGTGCCCGGACCAGATACCTTCACCCAAATTCCGGTACCTACCGTGGGCGTGTTTCCGGTAATGGTAGCCGTAGTCACGTTACACAACGTTTGGTTTCCTCCTGCATTGGCCACCGTGGGTGTAGCATTTACATTGATGCTGATCTGGCTCTCAGAATCGGTACAACTACCATTGCTGATCACCCATTTCACTACGGTGGGGGTAGTACTGTTCAAACCAGTGACTGTGGTAGATGCTGCGTTCACGTTAGTAATCGTGCCCGGACCAGATACCTTCACCCAAATTCCGGTACCTACCGTGGGCGTATTTCCAGTAATGGTCGTGCTGGTTACATTACACAAGTCTTGGTTACCGCCCGTTACCGCTGCCGTCGTTGGCAAGGCATCTACGGTAATATCTACCGTGCTGCTGGAATTGGTACAAACCCCATTACTGATCACCCACTGATAACGAGTAGTCGAACCAGCCGTTAGGCCAGTGATCTGAGCGGTGGGGTTGTTCACCTCGGCCGCCGCAATCGTGCCCGGACCAGATACTTTCACCCAGGCTCCCGTACCTACCGTGGGCGTATTAGCCGCCATTGTGGCAGTAGTCACATTACAAAGCGTTTGGTTCGTGCCAGCATTTGATACCGTTGGCGCCGCATTCACTGTGATACTGATTTGGTTTTCTGAAACTGGACAACTTCCGTTGCTAATCGTCCATTTTACAAACGTTGGAGTCGTTGTATTCAAGCCAGTCACTGTTGTGGTGGCACTGTTTACATTGGTGATTGTTCCAGGACCGGATACTTTCACCCAAACTCCGGTACCTACCGTAGGGGTATTTCCAGTAATGGTCGTGCTGGTCACATCACAAAGTGTTTGGTCGCCACCTGTTACGGCGGCCACGGTTGGCGCAGGACTTACCGTAATCGTTGCTTCGTCTTGTGAACTACAACTTCCGTTCGTAATCACCCAGCGGGCTACTGTGGGAGTAGTAGCGCTCAATCCAGTAATAGGTGCATTCGGGTTATTCAACTCTGCCCCCGCAATCGTGCCCGGACCCGATACAATTTGCCAGGTGCCAGTGCCCACCGTGGGGTTATTCGCGGCAAGCGTGGCCGTAGTCACATTACATAAATCTTGATCGGCACCTGCTGCCGCAGTAGTAGGGGTTGCTTCTAACGTAAGGGTTGCCTGAGCGTTGGTATTACAGGCTCCATTGGTAATAGTCCAACGTACCACGGTTGGGGTAGCCGTAGTAAGCCCGGTAACGGTGGTAGTGGCACTGTTGATATCTGTAATATTTCCAGGTCCTGACACTTTCACCCAAGCTCCAGTACCTACGGTGGGCGTATTTCCTATAATGTTTGCGGTAGTAGTGGCACATAAGGTTTGATCACCATTGGTAGTGGCTACAGTAGCGGCTGCATCTACTGCAATCGTTACCTGAGCATCAGAGTTACAGGTGCCATTGGTGATTTGCCACCTTAATACTGTGGGGGTAGTGCTATTTAAATTACTGACTGTAGTAGTAGCATTACCGGGTGATACAATCGTTCCAGGGCCAGATATTTTTGTCCAGGTACCTGTACCTACCGTGGGGGTGTTTCCAGTAACAGTCGTTGTCGTAACATCACATAAGTTTTGGTCTCCTGCCGGAATGCTTGCTGTGGTAGGAGCTGCGTTTACTGTAATATTGATTTGATCTTGCGAAGTACAGCCTCCATTGGTGACCACCCAACGCACGATCGTAGGGGTGGTGCTGTTCAAGCTAGTCACACTGGTACTTACTGCATTGACATTGGTAATGCTACCCGGACCCGATACCAGCTGCCATTGTCCGGTGCCTACTGTAGGCGAGTTGGCAGTAATGGTAGTAGTGGTTACATTACATAAAGTTTGGTCGCCACCTGCAATGGCCGCAGTCGTGGGTAAAGCATCTACGCTAATATCTACAAAAGACTCTGAAGTACCACAAGCTCCACTGCTAATCACCCACCTGAAACGTGTAGTAGTACCAGGAGTCAAGCCAGTAACCGCTGCACTAGGATTGTTTATTTCAGCTGCTCCAATAACACCCGGACCAGATATTTTTGTCCAGGTACCCGTACCTATTACAGGCGTATTGGCCGCCATTGCGGTGGTAGTTACATTACACAAGCTCTGATTAGCCCCAGCTACCGAGGTAGTAGGCGGGCCATTTACTGTAATTGTGATTTGATCTTCAGAAGATGGACAACCGCCATTGCTAATCACCCATTTAAGTACAGTAGGGGTGGTAGTGTTTAAATTATTCACCACTGCGTTGGGGCTGGATAATTGAGCCGCTGCAATGGTACCTGGACCAGATACGATTTGCCATTGTCCGGTGCCCACTGTAGGCGTATTGGCATTCATTGTTGCCGAAGTTACATTACATAGGTTTTGGTCACCATTGGCGTTGGCGGTAGTAGGGGTAGCCTCTACGGTAATGTCTACCGTTTGAGAAATGGGAGGACAACCACTCTTGGTCACTGTCCAACGGAAGCGGTTTACTACACCCGCTGTCATACCCGAAACTCCTGACTTAGGATCAGTAGCATCTAAGAAGGTTCCCGTACCTGCTTCTACACTCCATACTCCGGTTTCTCCCGTACCTAAGTTACTCGCGTCAAGCACGGTAGTAGTAGCACAAAGAGTTTGTGGAGAACCTGCATTGACTGTAGGTGGTGGTATTACCGTGACATTTACGGTTTCTGAAACTGGCGCACAACCTGTTTTAGAAACTGTCCAACGGAAAGTATTGGTGGCTCCTGAGGTCAAACCTGAAATCCCTGATTTAGGGTCAGTATCATCTACAAATACCGCTGTTCCAGATTCTATAGTCCATTGTCCCGTTTCGCCTGCGCCCAAATTACTTGCGTCCAAAAACGTGGTAGTCGCACACACTGTTTGGTTAGTTCCTGCATTGACTGTAGGGGGGGGGATTACTGTAATATCTACGGTGCCCGACGCTGTACAACCTGAGGCAGCCGCATTGGTGGCAGTCCAACGAAAACGGTTCAACCCGGCACTTAGTCCGCTTACCTGCGACTTAGGGTCGGTCAAGTCAAGAAAAGTCCCCGTGCCTGACTCTACCGTCCATTGTCCAGTTTCGCCTGTAGCAAGATTGGTGGCATCTAATGTGGCAGTGGTTGCACAAATGGTTTGAGGAGAACCCGCATTCACTATTGGCTGGGTTACGCTGGTAATATCTACTGTTTGTGATACTGGCGAACAACCTGCTTTGGTTACCGTCCATCGGAAGCGGTTTAACGCCCCTGCCGTAAGTCCCGAAACCCCGGTTTTAGGATCGGTACCATCTAAAAACACTCCTGAACCCGCCTCTACAGTCCACTGTCCAGTTTCGCCAGCTTGCAAATCTGAGCCATTGAGTACTGATACTGTTCCACACACCGTGTTGGGGGTTCCTGCACTTACTACAGGAGCCGCAGTTACAGTTACATTTACGTCATCTTGGTTAGAAGGACAAGAACCATTGGTGATAGTCCATCGGAAAACTGTGGTTTGCCCCACTACCAAACCATTGACTACTGTCGTAGAACTGTTGGGGTTGGCAATGGTACCTGGTCCCGATACTATTTGCCACTGTCCGGTACCCACAGTTGGGTTGTTACCATTCAAAGTAGTAGAAGTGCTCGCACAAAGCGTTTGGTCACCTCCTGCGTTGGCCACCGTAGTATTATTGGCTACCTCTATGTCTACTGTAGAAATAGACGTGGCACAAGAATTTATCACTCTCCACTCAAAGGTATTAATTCCAGCACCCAAACTAGTCACCGTGGTATTGGGGTCTAAATTATTAGTAATCGTACCAGTACCCGCACTGACAAACCATTGCCCGGTACCACTGGTAGGGGTATTGGCAGCCAAAGTCACGCTTGTACCAGAACAAACCACTTGGTTAGGTCCGGCATCCGACAAAGTCACACTTCCTTCACGGGTAATGGTTACCTGATCGGAAGATGGGGTGGCACAAGTACCATTGGTGATATTCCATTGAAATACATTATTGCCTACAGGCAAATTAATTACGGCTGAATTAGGGGTATTAGGGTTTACAATAGTTCCACCGCCACTTACCAGTGTCCAGGTACCTGTACCCGAAGTAGGTGTGTTGCCATTTAAAACTCCCGAAGTACCACAAAGCGTTTGATCGGTACCCGCATTGGCGGTAGTTGGGTCGGTATCGCGGGTAATAGTTACCTGGTCGGCAGAAGTACCACAAGCATTGGTCACTGTCCAGGTGAGCACCGTGGCACCCAAAGGAATATTGTTAATTACCGTGGTGCGGTCATTTACATCGGCAAAGGTAAGCCCGGCACCTCCCGAAGAGATAGACCAAACCCCTGTACCACTGGTAGGCGCCACTGCGTTTAGGTTGGTAGTAGCGGCACATAGCGTTTGATCAGCCCCGGCATTAGAAGCGCTCGGCACTGGGTCACGGGTAATGGTTACATCGTCAAACACCGACCCGCAAGTATTATTTGTGACTGTCCAACGGAGCACATATACCCCCGTGACCAAACCACTCACCGTGGCAGAAGGGTCAGCGGCACTGCTAAATGTAGGCACGCTTGGTCCGCTTACTACGCTCCAGGCGCCTATTGCAGCAGTAGGCGATTTAGTAGCATTTAATATGGCATTGTCAGGACAAACGGTTTGGTCGATGCCCGCGTTTGCCACTGGTGCTTCTTCACGGGTTATGATTACCTGATCGGTAGAAGTGCCACAAGCATTGGTCACTGTCCAGCTCAGAGTAGTTGCTCCCAAAGGCAAGTTGGTAATTGTAGAGGTTCTATCGGCAGTATTGGTAATGGTTGCTCCTGCTCCTCCTGCCACAATGCTCCATACCCCTGTACCATTGGTTGGGTTGGCAGCGTTCAAGGTGGTATTATCCGCACAAAGCGTTTGATCAGCCCCTGCATTAGAAGTACTTGGCGCGGGGTCGCGGGTCACCGTCACATCAGATGAAACGGGTGCACACACTCCATTGGTTACTGTCCAACGGAAAGTATAAGTACCTTCAGCTAATCCACTTACATTGGTAGTAGCACTGGTAGCATCGGCAAAGGTTGGGTTGGGTGCTGCGCCCGGTTTGGCAATAACTGTCCAAAGACCAGTAGATGACGCAGGTGTTTTGTTAGCATTAAAAGTAAAGTTATCTACACAAATACTTCCACCCAGCCCGGCATTTGCCGTAGGTATTTCAAAACGAGTAACAACTACATCATCCGTCGAGTTTCCACAAACATTTGATACTGTCCAGCGCAAAGTAGTAGCACCTATGGGTAAGTTGGTAATAGTAGAAGTTCTGTCTGCAGTATTGGTAATGACAGCCCCTGCACCACCCGATACTATGCTCCATACTCCTGTGCCACTGGTAGGTACTGTAGCATTCAAAGTAGCCGTAGTAGCACACACATCAATATCAGTTCCCGCGTTTGAGGTACTTGGAGAAGCATCTCTCGTAACCACCACATCATCAATGACATCAGGACAATTGCCATTGGTTACTGTCCAACGGAAAGTATAACTTCCATTTTGCAAACCACTTACGTTAGAAGTAGCACTGTTGGCATCGGCAAAGGTAGGATCTGGAGATGCTGCAGGTTTGCTAATGATTGTCCAAGTACCCACAGCCATCGCTGGCGTTTTAGTAGCATTTAAATCAAGGTTATCCGGGCATATTGTCTGGTCAAGCCCTGCGTTTGCCGTAGGCACCTCAAAACGGGTAATAATTATATCATCGGTAGCATTTCCACACGCGTTTGCTACTGTCCAACGCAAAGTGGTTGTTCCCACAGGCAAGTTTGTGACAGTAGATGTGCGGTCAGCAGTATTAGTAATGGTAGCACCCGCCCCGCCCGACTCGATGGTCCAGGTACCTGTTCCGGCAGTAGGAGCTGTAGCATTTAAAGTAGCTGTGGTCGCACATATATTAATATCGGTTCCAGCATTTGAGGTCACTGCAGCGGCATCCCTCGTAATCACTACATCATCAGTAGCATCTGGGCAATTGCCATTCGCTACCGTCCAGCGGAAAGTATAACTCCCGTTTTGCAAGCCACTTACGTTGGTTGTAGCACTATTGGCGTCAGCAAAAGTAGGGTCTGGTGAAATAGCAGGTTTGCTAATAATTGTCCAGGTACCTACAGCTGCAGTTGGTGTTTTAGTGGCGTTTAAGTTAAGATTATCAGGACATATTGTTTGGTCAAGTCCGGCATTGGCAGTAGGTGCTTCAAAGCGAGTAATTGTTACTGTTGCCGTGTTAGGTGGACAAGAACCATTGGTAACTGTCCAGGTAAACTGGTTGGCACCCACTTGCAGGTTCGACACTGTAGTATTAGGATTGGCAGGGTTGTCTACCACAGCAAGCCCAGCACTTGTCCATTGCCCAGTACCCACCGTAGGCGTAGTTGCCGACAGGGTAGCAGTAGTGGCTCCACAAATATCTTGATTACCTCCAATCACTGCTGCCGAAGGCGTGGGGTCTACAGTGACCGTAAAGGTACCCGCCAATTGGGTTTGGCAAGTCTCGCCCCCAATCGCAGTACTTGTCACCAATACATTATAAGTAGCCGTGGCAGCAGGAGCAAAAGCAGCAAAACTCATTGCAGCATTCGTACCAGTGAGGGTTGCCACACCTGCCACCGGGGTAGTACCTACCCTTAGTTGGTATTGATAACCTGCGTCTGTATCATCCAAGTTGACTGTTACATTATCTCCCTGGCAAACATTTGCCGCACTTGCTGTAGCATTGGTAGTGGGGGTAAGTATTACTCTTAAGGTTACTTCATTAGACGTGTTTTGACAAGAGGTAGCCGTATTGGTAACCACACAACGGTATTTGGCATTGTCTAAAGAAGCAGGCGCCCCAGTAACTGTAAGCGAAGCAGTGGTAGCTCCACTGTATACCCCTCCATTGCTCACATTTACAAAAATACCTGGGTTACTACCATCGTCTATTTGCCACTGATAACTGATGGCTCCAGCATTGACCGTAAAAGTAACGTTTTGTCCCTGACAAATCACCTCGTTAGAAGGCTGTACTGTAAAAGTAGGAATACTGTTATTCTGAATAATCACCCGGTCGCTGGTGGTTCCACAACCTGGGGCTCCGGCTATTTGCCATTCCAATTCGTATGCTCCCACCACCAAGCCATTGACTGTAGTATTGTATACATTGGCATCGGTAAAAGTAGGCGTGTTAGGTCCTGAAATCACCGACCAAGTACCTGCGGCTCCGGTTCCTACCGGTTGGTTACCGCCCAGATTAGCACTGGTGGCATTACATAAAGTAATTTGATCAATCCCAGCATTGGCACTTTGCGAGTTGGTAATGGTGACTTCATCGGTAGAGGGTGGACAAGGGGCATTACTTATCGTCCAGCGAAACACATACACTCCTGCTCCCAATCCATTGATTGCCGTAGTAGGACTAGTAGCATTGGCTATAGTAGCCGGGGGGCCGCTTACCTGTGTCCATTGTCCTGTACCTATAGTGGCTACATTACCCGCCAAGTTGGTTGTGTTTACATCACAAAGGTTTTGGTCAGTTCCTGCACTGGCAGGCGTAGGTGCCTGATTAATAATTAAGGTGACTATATTGGTAGTGTCTCTACACTGGGTAGTATTTACTTGTTGGATCACACAACGGTAGCGGTACCCGTTCAAAGTAATGGCAGGGTTAGTCAATACCAGGTCGGTAGTAGCCGACGCGCCACTTAAGGTACCATTGGTTCCCGAATAAGTAGCGTTATTGTTCAAGTCAATGAACCCGCCGCCATCGTCTACCTGCCACTGATAATTTACATCGGCCACGCCTAAAGTAGCCGCAGTGACAGTCGCACTAAAAGTAACTGGCGTATCGCCCGAACAAATGGTAGCATCTGAAGGTCCCGTACTAAACTGGGGTTTGGGTTGTACAGTAATGGCTTGGGTTACGGTAGATCCATTGGTACAACCCACGGCATCGGTTACTGTCAATTCTATATTATAAACACCTGCTGTAGGAAACTTAAAACTAGGCTGCTGAATGTCTGAGGTACCTACCACCGTGCCTGTAGCATCGTTGATAAAGCGCCACGCATACTGTAGCGGCAAGGGTCCTCCCCCACCACTGGTACTGGTAGAGGTACTGGCATCAAAGTTTACTTGTTCTTCGGGGCAAATATTGTTGGGGCTAAAAGTAAAAGCTGCTGTAATATTCGGCTCTACTACGGTCACCGTTTTGGTGATTTCAGCAGTACAACCAAAACCAGTGGTTACTTTTAATTTAACATCAAAACTCCCTGCACTTGGGAAGGTATAATTAGCCGATGTACCACTCAAAGTAGCTACTGGAGAAGCTCCACCACCTGTACCGTCATAAATTGTCCATTCTCTAGTAGTAATATTTGCCTGTAATACAGGGTTGGGGACAGAGGGAGCATCGGGTGTACTGGCATCCTCAAAAGTAAACTGTACATTTCTACAAATGCTTCCACTGGCACCATTATTCCAGGTAAAATTAGCGGTAGGGTTACCACTGGCAGTCACTGGCCCTATGCGGGAAGGATAAGCTACTGTACAGCCTGTACCATCCACCAAGGTTAAAATAGGTGTAAAAACTCCAGGCCCATTGTAAGTACCTACCTCACTAATAATTGTACTTGAATTGGTTCCACCAGGTACAGGCGTTACTGACGTTGCTGTACCATTACCAAAGTCAAGTTGGTAAGTAGACACATTGTTAAGGCCAGTTATCTGGAAAGCAACCGTGCCAGTATAACAAACTTCGTCAGGAGTAAAAGTAAAAGTTCCCTCTGGTCCTTGTACCAATATAAAGTTAGCCAAAGTTTTTACTATAGTACACCCTGCTTCAGTCACTGCAGTGAGCTTTACAGTATAACTACCCGGAAACAAATAAGTGTGGGTAGGTGGGTTTTGTACATTGGCCACATTCCCATCGCCAAAGTCCCATTGCCAGCTCGTTACTTTAGTGGTAGCGGCATTGGGTAACGGATCAGCAGTAAACGTAATATTTCCAGGTGGACAAGTCACCACTTGGTCGGCAGTTAATCCATTGGCCCTTATTTCAACATCAGGAGTAATGGTCACAATATTTTTTGAAACAGAAGCTGAGCAACCATTCACATCCAACACAGTAACAGTAACGGCATACAAACCATCGGCAGTGTAGGTATGCGAGGGAGTAGCCGAAGTACCCCCAAAGGTAGTACCAGCGCCACCATCGCCAAAGTCCCAGGTATAACTTACAATATTACCCGTAGTACCCGAAGCATCAAATGCAATAGGTCCGGGATCTGCCGTACAAAATGTGTCACGTGGGGTAGCAATGGTTGGCACTGGTGGTTGCAATACCTCTATTTGTTTGGTAATGGTGTGTTCACAAGGCCCCACTGTAGCATCGTTGTCTACCACTCTCAAAGTAACCGTATAAGTACCAGGAGAGCTAAACTGGTGAGTAGGGTTAGTAGTAGTAGTATAAGTAGCCGTATTATTTATTCCACTTGCCGGATCACCAAAGTTCCACTCCCACCTTACAATATTGTTGGTATTGGGTTGTACTGTGGAGGCATCGGTAAATGTAGCTGCTTGGTTTTGACAAACTGTAGCCGGCGTATTAAAATCTGCCAAGGGTCCCCTTACATTGATGTTGACCGGAGCACTGGTAGACGTACAACCATCTTGCTCGGTAATGGTCAATACTGCCGTATAAGGAGTGGCTCTGGGCACATAAGTATGAGTTACCGGGTTGCCGTTGTTATTGGTAACCGAGGTACCATCGCCAAAGTCCCACTGCCATTGTACAATGGTACCGTTGCCGGTAGTGGTAGAGGTATTGGTAAGGGTTACAAGGGTAGTACGACAAATATCGGTAGCCGATGCGGTAAAAGAAGCATTAGACGCGGTAATTCTGACCGGTAACTCCATAAAATCAGTACACACTGGTGCAGCATCATTGGTAGAAGTTAACCTTACCGTATAATCGCCTGGGGTGGCATACGTATGGGTAAGGGCGGCTTGTTTTGAGGTAAAAGATTGAGGAGCAGTACCGTCACCAAAATCCCAGGTATAAGTAGTGGTACCATTGAGCGCATCCAAACTAGTCATATTGTTGAACGTAATGGTAGAACCACTGGCACAACCAATATTATCTACTGTTACAAACTTAGAAACTGGTCCATCAATCTGAATATTTTTGGTATAAGGAACTGCCACCTCGCAACCATTAAAGTAGGCACGCAAAGTAACTGTAAGGTTTCCGGTTTGGTCAAATAAGTGAGTCGTGTTAAAAGGCAAAGTGCCATCGCCCAAAGTATTGCCATCGCCAAAGTCCCAGGCTATACTGTCGGCAGTAACCGCCCCAAAAACAGGCGTAAGGGTAATGCCCGTTCCTGTGCCGTCGCGACGACAACCCGTGCGACTAAAGGTGACATCATTGATCACCGGGGGCTCTCCCACAAAAATAATATTGTTTTTGGTAATGTTTTTTCTACAACCATTGGTTGTCACAATTTCCAGGTCTACGCTGTAAGTTCCTCCCGCAGTATACGTATGGGTATAAGGAGAAGGTGTAGGCCCTGCTACAGTTTGGGTATTGCCATCGCCAAAGGTCCAGATATAACTGGCAATGGCTTCATTGGCTACAATGTTGGTAGGAGTAAATGTCACCATCAAAGGCTGACAACCCTTGGCAGGATCGGGAGAAAAAGTAAAGTCAAGCGATGGCTCAAGTACTGGAATATTAAAAGTTTCGGTTCTTGAACACAACTCAGGACCTGGCAAAGTCACGGTAAGTGTAACAGTATAAGTATTAAAATCGGTGTAAGTATGGTTTGCTATCCTGCTGGTAGAAGACCCTCCCCCCAATACATTGCCATCGCCAAAGTTCCATTGGTAAGTAATGCCTGGGGCATCGGTAATGTTGGGAGTAAATGTAAAAGCTTTGGGTACTTCGCACAAACCTACTGTAGGTGATACCTGAAAAGTAGCATCAGGCAAATCATTCACCGTTACTGGTTTGGTTACCGACTCAGTACACCCATCCGAAAAGGTAGTAGTCAAGGTCACATTATAGGTGCCACTTGCCGCATAAGTATGGGTGCCGTTTTGAGTAGTAGAGGTGTTGCCATCACCAAAAGTCCAGGCATACCCCGTGGCTCCTGCCGAAGAGGTTTCGGTAAAAGTAATACTTTCGTTTACACAAGGTGGTTTGGTAGGTATAGTAAAATCGGTGGTATGGTCGGTAATGACAATCGCATTGGGTACATCGGCTATGTCAGTACAACCATCGGCTGAAGTAACTTGCAAGGTAACCCTATAGGTGCCAAAAGCATTATAGGTAACTGCATTGCTTGGGTTCTCGTCGCTGCTGGTGGCCAGCACTGTGGTGCCATCAGCGTCATAAAAAGTCCAGTTATAGGTAGTAATACTACCCGGTGGCGATGGGGTAGATGGGATCGTAGAAGTACTTTGAAAACTTGCTATATAAGGCACTGCACAAGGTTGGGGACTGCTTAGGTTTAAGCCAGCAGTAGGGGTATGCCTTACCCTCACCAGGTTGGGCCTTGCCAGTGACCCCGAACACTGCACCAAGCCTCCGGCATTGGTCTTTACAGTCAGGGTTACCTGATAGTCACCAGGGATGGTATAGGTGTGATTTACCGGAGCTGCCGAATTGACTGTAATAGAATTTCCATCACCAAAATTCCAGGTCCATTCTTCAATGGCTCCTACCAAATTACTCGACACATCTGTTTGGTCTTGAAAAGTAGCTGTATAAGGCACACAACCAAAGGTAGTAGCAGTAGTAAAACTTGGCGAAGGCTCGTCGTATACTACAATTACTTTGGTCACCTCACTCACCAAAGTATTGGTACAGTTGGTTCCATCGTGGTCAAAAATCCTTAGCCTGACATTGTAGGTACCCGAAGAAGTATAAGAAGCTTCCGGACTGGTTACTGGGCGTCCTCCACTATTGGCAGTAGCTATTACTTTCGTAATACCATTGCCATTGCCAAAATCCCACTCATAGCACACATTGGCGGTGGTTTTGCCAGTTCCTCCATAACTGGTAGCATCATTGAAACGATAAGTTGCCACCTGGCACCCATTGGCAACAATTTGTGGTGCAAAGTCAGCAGTTTGGGCAGTTACCAACTGAACTGTACTTAAAAAAATTAGGGTAAAGAAGGTAAGAGATGGTTTTGTAAAAAATCTTGTCATGTGTGCCTATATTTATAAATATAACAGCAGTCCGTAATATGTAAATCGAAATAACAGGTATTGGTAAACCTACGACAAAAACTTACTTCTCAGTAAACCTTATCGATGTATGTACCATTTTGCTCGATGGCAGTAACATTCTAAAAGATTAGAATTACAAAGCCTTAGGCTTTGTTCCCTACCCAAAACCACTGAAGTTTTGGAGCGATTTTATAAACTTTTTGTCTTAAATTTGAAAAGGCGTGAAGTAGCCAACCGTGAGACAACAGTTAAGCTGTGCTTAATTTTGTGTGAATATTCATTGTTCTTTATTTGTATTAAGTAGTTCGTATTAGTATTTATTTCTACAGGGGTTGAGTGTTAGATAGTGAATGAATCTACAAGCCCAATATTTTATTATATTTGTTCCTTCAATGTAAGTTTTTGTCAATATATCCGATTTTATTTATCCGCCAAAACAATTTTCGTTTTTTTTATTAAGTAATTGTACACAGTTCAAAATTGTTAAACGACTTGCCTTGATTTGATATACTCTTTTTTTAGTGTAAATTAATTTTACAAAAACATACAGAAAATTAATTTTGTATGGTTCTATATGTTGAAGATTGAAAACCAAAAACAGCGACAGTATAATGAATGAGAAAATAGTCTGGAAATGGGTCATACTTGTTTGCTTCCTGCTTACCTGTACCACTACTTTTGCTCAATTTAGGGCACCCAAAATATTAAAACACCCCAAACGAATAAAAGTAAAAAACCTTTATCAACTTAACTCGCGTTACCGCGAAACCAACGTATGTATATCGCCCGATGGCAAGTACCTGTTTTTTATGACAGGGCGCGGAGGGCAGCCTTGGTCAGGCAGACCTTCGCGCCTCTGGAAAGGCAAACTAGAGTACTCTGGTGATATATGGTACTCGCAGAAAATGGGCAAAAAATGGCTGATGCCACGCGCTTTGCCTGCCACTATCAATACCGACAACGGTGAAGATGAACCCAATGTATCTCCCAATGGGCAAAGAGTTTATTTTCAGAGTTGGTACAGTGGCTGGGAGCGCAAGGGAGGCCCTTATTACTCGGCACGTTTGTATGGCAACTACTGGAGCCGTCCCAAAGGTTTGGGGGGAGGCATCAATGCTTTTTTTCAGCGTCGCCAGGAACTGGGGCAAGAGCTGGCCACCGATGGAGCCACTATGTCGGCAGATGGCAAAACTTTTATTGTGGCAGTAGGGCCGTATTCGGGCAATATGAACCTATACATTAGCCGCAAAGGCCGCCGGGGCAGGTGGTCTTTGCTCAAGCGATTGTCTGTAAGCACGATGGGCAACGAACGCTCCCCTACCCTTGCGGCAGATGGCAAAACCCTTTATTTTGCTTCCAGTGGGTACGGGGGGTATGGAGGACTCGACATATTCAAAACTACCATCAACCAAGATGGCAGCCATAGCAAAGTTGTAAACCTGGGTACTCCTTTTAATACCTACCTTGACGACTATGGCTTTACCCTGACCGCCTCAGGTAACGAAGCTTACTTTATCCGTGAAGGCGATATTTACTTTGCCGATACCAAAGACGCCAACCCTGAGCTTAAACCCAATATAGCAACGCTGATGGTAACTGGAGTAGTAAAAAACGGCAAAAACGACAAAAAAATGGGGGTCATCATTACGTTTATGCACGCCCAAACCGGCAGGGTCATTACGCGTACTACCAGCAACTCAGTGACTGGACAATACGCCACAATGCTTCCAATAACCGACCGCAACTTTATTCAAACGGTAAGACAAAAAGGGTTTGAAACTTTTTCCAAAGGTTTTTACCCTCAAATAAACAATGGACTCAACAAGGTAGAGGCCGATATTGTGCTGCAACCCAAGGAGAAAAAAATAATTGCCAAAAAACCACCTACACCTACCAAAGTCACCAAGAAAATAATAAAAAAAGCAGAAGAAGCGGCTGCCGAAACTGGCAGAGCCAATTAATAACTTTATGTTTGTTAACTTTTTTGCCCATGAGAGGTATAATTAATTATACACCTTAGTTAGACACACCGTATTATGAAACTTAATTATTCAAAATATATTACTGCCACACTGATCTTTACATTTGCCTGGCAGGTAGCCCAGGCACAGTTTCAAGTGCCTAAAATTCTGAAACACCCTGGCAAAATCAAGATCAAGGCATTGCACATGCTCAACTCTAAATACCGTGAAACCAACTTGTCTATTTCGCCCGATGGCAAAGCCTTATTTTTTATGTCGGGACGGGGGCAACAAAGCTGGTCTACCCCACGCTACACCCGCTACCGGGGCAAGTGGGAACACGACGGTGATATATGGTACTCGCGCCGGGTAAACGGCAACTGGCGATACCCTACTTGCCTGCCACGCACGGTAAACTCCCGTTCGGGCGAAGACGAACCCAATATATCACCCGATGGGCAAACAGTATACTTTCAGAGTTGGTATGGCGCCTGGGAACGCAAAGGAGGCCCTTATTACAAAGCCAGGCTTAAAGGTACCCGCTGGTCTTTTCCGCAGGGTCTGGGCGAAGGTATCAATCAGTTTTTTAAAGAACGTGCCCTCAAACAAAGGTATAAACGGGGCCCTAACAACTACGCTACCGATGGGGCCACTATGTCGGCAGATGGCAGAACTTTTATTGTAGCAGTGGGGGTGTATAATGGCAAAATGGATTTGTATATCAGCCGCCGCGGACGCTATGGTCGTTGGTCTTATTTACGCCGCCTGTCGGTTAGCACCCGTGGCAATGAACGGTCACCTTTTTTGGCAGCTGATGGCAAGACCTTGTTTTTTGCTTCGGATGGTTATGGAGGTTATGGAGGTTTAGAAATTTTAAAAACAACCATTAACCCTGATGGCAGCCACGGTAAAGTAGTAAACCTGGGGGCGCCGTTCAATACTTACCTCGACGATTATGGTTTTATTATGCCTGCTTCGGGGCAAGATGCTTACTTTGTAAGGCAGGGAGATATTTATTATGCCGATGTAAAAAACGCCAATCCTCAAATCAAACCTTCGGTTACTTTAATGATTTCGGGCATAGTAACCAATGCTTCCACCAAAAGAGGAATGAGTGCCACCATTACTATCAAAGACGCCCGCACCAAACGGGTGATTACTACCGCACGCAGCAACTCTTATACTGGCAAGTATGTAATCATGCTGCCTACCAGTAGCCCCAACTTCACCCAGGAAGTAAAAAAACGAAACTTCAGCAGTTTTAGTAAAAGTTTTAACCCTACGCTCCAAAACGGACTCAACGAAGTAGTATCTAATGTACCCCTGAGTCCAGGTAGCCCCGGTGTAGTAAGCAGTGGCAAGCGTTTGCTCATTACGGGGGTAGTAACCAACGAAAAAACCAAGCGTGGAATGCAGGCTACTATTGTGATAAGAGATACCAAAACCAACAAAATAATCAAACAGGTGCAAAGCAATCCGCTGACTGGGTTATATAAGATAAAACTGCCCGTAAGTAGCCCCAATTTTGTTCAGGAAGTTACTCAAAAAGATTTTGATAGTTTCAACAAGAGTTTTAGCCCTGTCATTAAAACCGGACTCAACCGAGTTGTATCCAACGTGCCCCTTACCCCTAAAGAGGTGGTAGTAGCCAAGCAACTGATGATTGCAGGCATAGTGACCAATGCTTCTACCCAAAAGGGCATGAGCGCCACCGTGACCATCAAAGACTCCAACACCGGAACAGTGATTGCTCAGACCCAAAGTAAAATCAATGGGCAGTATAAGATAAAATTGCCTGCCGACAAACCTTCGTTTGTACAGGTGGTTACCAAAAACAAATTCAGCAAGTTTGACAAAAGCTTTAGCGAGGTGCTAAAGCCAGGCATGAACAAGGTAGTGTCAAATGTGGCACTGCGCCCCGTAGTAATCGTGGTAACAAAAAAAATAGATCAGGAGGCTGCCGCCGAAACCGGAAGGAAATAACCCTGAAAAATGGTGTAAAATAAGGTGAGCAATCCCCTGACGAAACCAAATGTTTTGTCAGGGGATTGTTGTTTCAAAGGGGTTGCCTTGCCTGAAAGCAATGGCTAAGCAAGGCATAAATTTTTAAAAAACTTTGCGAACTTCAACTTTTAAGATTTTATTTGTTGGGCCTATTTACCTTGCTTTATTTAACCTTAAAACAACTGCCTATACAATATACCTTTACTTATCACCATCATTTTTTTAGTAAAAAACAGGTGAAACAATTATTTCACCGCTCATAACAATATATATGAATATGAAGAAATTATGCCAACGTCTGTCTGTTGCTTTTGTATTGCTTACAATCATCAATGCATCATCGGCATACGCATTTAAAGTTTCTTTTGATAAGCACACTTTGGCGAGCACAGCCTTAGCAGCTGATGCCCCATCGTTGCCTTATAAAACACCTGCCGAGTTGCGCAGTGAAACAAAAAATCGGCAAAAACTTGCCCGCAAAAAAGCCCGGATGAAACGCTTTTTGAATAGCCGTATAGGCAAATGGTTGGTTAAACGTGCCATCAAAAAACAAGAACGCAGGCAAAAAAGACAAGCCAAAAGATATGAAAGAAAAAAACAGCGCTGGCTTGCCAAAGGTAAGGACGTTACAAAACTGAAAAAACACAAGAGACGAGGCAATGTTAAAACGGGGCTTTTACTGGTAATTATTGGTGCATTGTTTTTCTTTGCTCTAGGCAAACTAAGTCCTTTCGACATCATAGGTATTGTGTTGGCGTCGTTGGGTCTGCTGCTTATTTTACTCTATTTACTTACTTAATTGTTTGGAAAACAGAAATTTATAGTGTTATTTAATACAGTCTTTTTTTAATCTATTAAACTCTTTTTGTATGCATATCAAAAACTTTTTACGATCTATTACTTTAGGAGCATTGTTGGTGTTTCCTGTGGTAAGTAATGCCCAAAGCCAATTGATGGCAAATGATGAGGCTATGGCAGAAATGCCCGTAACGACTCCGGAAAATGTGGAGTCGGTAAAAACTGAAACAGTAGTGGTAGATGCTCCAGCAAAAAAAGTGGCTACAAAAGCTCCTGTTACCAAACCATTGTCGAAAAAGGAATTGCGTGCCGCCAAAAAAACTGCACGAAAAGCCCGTCGTACAGAAAGAAAAATCAAAAAAGCTAAAAAGTTTTTAAACTCACGTGTAGGCAAGTGGTTGATCAAGAGATCTATTAAAAAAGCCGAAAAACGCAAAAAGAGATACTTGAGAAAAGCCGCCAAAGCAGAAAAAAAAGGCAACAAAAAGCTTCAGGAAAAGTATGAACGCAAAGCCTTAAGTGGCAATATGAAAATTGGGGTAATATTGATCCTGGTTGGACTGATCTTAAGTTTCTTACCCGTGCTCAACATCATTGGTTGGATATTGATTGTGGTAGGTCTTGTATTTATACTACTTGCCCTGTTATAGGCACTGTTTTAATAAAAAGACAAAAGGTGTATTGGAGTCAATTCCAATACACCTTTTTTACTTTAGCACAATACCCACCCAAAAAAATCAACGATTGAACACAGCTAAGGAACCTGGGCTAATACATCGTTTAGTTCTTGGCTCAGCAGCTGAAATTCTTCCTTATGTTTATTTTCAGGATCCTCATTTTTTTCCGCAAACTGAAGATAAGCCAAATATGCCCGTTTCAATTCGGTTTGAACCAAGGTTACCTTGACTTTCTTATGTTTGAGCAAATCAACTAAATAATAAAGTACCCGCCTTAGCATGTATTTTGCTTCCTTTTTACTCCCTAAAACCTCGTATGTATACGCTATATTATTACAGGAAATGATATACACTTGCATAAATGGAATACCCACCCGTATACAATCAAAAAAATGGTTGTTCAATGTCTCAGCCCGGTAAAGCGCCTCTTTGTACCCCAACAAAGCCTCGTTGAAACTTCCTTGGTTAAACAACTCATTAGACACACCTGTTTTGCTCTTCCAATAGTCTTCAATATGTTTTATACAGCTATCACTCATCGCTACTGAAGGTTTTTATTGGCAAAATCCCAGTTCACAATTTCCCAAAAACCCTCTACAAATTTTGGTCGGGCGTTTCGGTAATCGATATAATACGCATGTTCCCAAACATCAAGTGTAAGAATAGGGGTTTTATTTTCGGTAAGTGGAGTATAAGCCTCTTTCATCGGAATAATTTCCAGTTTGCCCTGTTCACCTTGAGCCAACCAAGCCCATCCACAACCAAATAACTTCACTGCAGTTTCGGAAAACTTACTTTTAAAAGCATCAAATGAACCAAAATCGCGGTCAATCATTTTTTTGATCTCTCCTTGTGGAGTTCCTCCTCCATTGGGCGACAAGCAATGCCAAAAAAAACTATGGTTCCAATGTTGAGCCGCATTATTAAATAAACCTAAGTTTTTGTCTTGGTGTGCTTTCTGAATAACTTCTTTGACACCAGCCTCCTCTAAAACAGTTCCTTCTACCATTCCTTTCAGGTTATTGACATAAGCAGCATGGTGTTTTCCGTAATGAAAGTCAAACGTCTCTTCTGAAATAATCGGATTTAACGCGTTTTTGTCATAAGGCAATTCAGGGAGTTTTTGTTCAATATTCATCATTTCTTATTTTTAAGGAACATGATCGCAATAACTGTCCGATTTAGAACATATCCTCTTTACTGACTTTCGTTACTTTTTTCGCCGTAGCTATGGCTACGACTGCAAAAAGTGCCTCAGCCAGCATCGAGTATACGCCCTCAATCTCGACACTTATTTTGAACATTGTTCCTAAGTTTTAAAATTTTAATTGCTTTTTTTAGCTCAGATACCTTAGGAATGGTATAAAAATAAATTTCTATAGTTTAATAAAATATTTTGTTGCTAGACGCGGCAAAAAATTGGCTAATAGCAGCGCTATTCGGCTATTTTTTAACAAAGTATAGCCTCAAAAGATGAGATTAAGAATGTAAATTTATTTTGGTACCATTCCTTAGACAGTTCTTCTGTGGCTTTTGTCATATTCGTCCGCATCAGATTGTTCTGTCTAATATTCCTTTCAATGTTTTTTTTATTCCTTTCCAACAATTGTATTACATATTCCATCAGTAAATACATTGGTTATTTTACAAATGTAATAAAAAATTTTAGACTAGCCTAAATTAAAAATTAGCTTAAGCTAAATAAAATTCACAAAGACCTGTAAAACATTTTAAAATATCACTAAAAAACAAGTCATTACATTCATTCCTCACTCTTTTATTAGGATGATCAATAAAAAAGCCCAAACCGTTTTTACACGATTTGGGCTTTGCCAAGAGAAAAGTTGATCACCAGATTTTATTCCTACCACCTCGCCTCTAAGAAACATTCAAACCAATCAAGGTACAATCATCTACTTGAAAACTATCTCCCCGCCAGTTTTCAAACACTTGATGCAGGGCTTGCTTTTGTGCCAACATAGGCAAATGCTGTACTTTTAACAAAGCATCTTTCAGGCGTTTTTTCAAAAACTTTTTCCCTTGAGGTCCTCCAAACTGGTCTATGTAGCCGTCGGTATACATATAAATCCGGGTATTGGGTTCAAGCCCAATGTCTGACTGCACAAAGGGAATTTCTTTGGGATACATACCAATGGGATTTTTGGTAGGCTTGTGCTCAACCAACTGCCCGTTGTTTACCACAAAAATGCCATTATTGGCTCCGGCAAACTGTACCATTTGCAAGGTTTTGTCAAAAGTGCATACCGACACATCCATCCCATCTTTGGGTTGGTTTTCCTGGTGATCGTTTTTCAAGACATCCTTCATTTTTTGGCGTAAGCCTTCCAATATTTGAGCAGGGGCGATTACCCGTTGATGGTTGACCAATTCGCTCAAATAAGATATGCCTAACATACTCATAAATCCTCCTGGTACCCCGTGCCCGGTACAGTCGGCACACACCACTACTACCTGTTTGCCCAAGTCTGAAAACCAATAAAAATCGCCACTGACAATGCCAGTAGGCTGAAACAAAATAAAATGGGCGGGAAAGTTAACGGTCAACACCTGATCGGTAGGCAGCACTGCATTCTGAATAACTTTAGCATAGTGAATGCTTTGCACAATGCGCTCTTGCTGGGTCTCTATCTCTTCGTTTTTTTCATAAAGTTGTTCTACTGCATCGCGCAAACCTGCCTCGGCCTTGTGGGCAGCACGCGAATAGTAATTGATTAGTAGAGACAATAGTACCAAACAAGAAAGGGCATTATTGATAAACGTAGCACGGGTAAGCCACGGTTTGACTGGGTATACCCCCTGAGCAAAAAAGAACAGCATCACCAAAAAACCTGCAATTATACAAGCCAATAGCAGAAAATGGACACTGTTGCCCCAATGAGGATTAAAAAAACTCAATGCCGCCAGGTAAATAAGCCAAAAATACCAACCTGCTGCTGCGCCCAAAAAGTAAGCTCCCAGCATTTGGTGTACAAACAACTCAAAAAAACCAAAAGCAAAAGCAAGATTATGATACCCCCTTCGGTTGATCACCCAGGCGGTAACAAAGCAAGGCACACTCACCAATACATTGAACCACATCATTTCTGGGTAGCCCTGGGTACCAAAGTACACAATGGCTGACGAATGCGCCAAAATACCTACCGTGTATGCCCACTGAGTAATGCGGAAAAACTTCAGGTTTTGTTCTTTTACGTGGCTGGGGATGAGTTTTTTTAAGAATGTTTTCATGAGTAAATTGTGGTAGTTAGTAGCCCTAACGAGGTTCTTGGTACCCCTTCATAGGCAACAAACAAATTCCTAACCCACTGAAAATAAATATACTACGAATTTATTAGCTATCTATGAACCGAATCTGTTTCTAAATCCTGATTCATCGGGGCAGCTTGCTGTAATGCATATTGTGTTAATCATTGGGCTTGCCAAAATCATTGACAAATATTTTACTTGGCTTATACAAGTATCAACAAAACAACTCCATTGCAAGCACATTGTTTTCAAATGGGGCTACACTTTTTTACAAACAAACATTACAAGGACTATGGTTGCTCCTTTTTTTGGCTAAGCCAAGGTAGCCTTTTGTTCGTTTTCTGATCCGTTTTTTTCTATCCAACCTAACCTGCGGTAAATAAAGCGTACAATGTTTTTGAGCACATACAAATAAATAGTAAGCAACAAAATACTGAGGTGAATGTTGAACAAAAAGAAAGAAAGTGCTGAGGTAACAATGAGCAACGACATATAGCTAAGCAAAGTAATCGCCGATTTAAATTGGGTGTTTTCGAAGGTGTTTTTAAGCCAGCGCTCCAGATAATTGGCAGGGTAAAAAATCATCATTGACAGGCAAAAAAAACACCCAAACAAGAAAATTAAAAACATCGGGGTGACTACATTGTCGCCATTGAGCAAGCCAAGGTAGGTATTGAGTAAAATAAGTGGCCCTACCGTTTCGCCATAAATGGTTTCGTGTTTGTCGCTCTGAAAATCACCTACCACAATGATCCGGTCTTTGACATGTGCCAGAATGTCTTCATCATCCAGGGTAAGTAAAGCATCAAGGTTGTCTACTTTATAGCGGTTTTTCGACACAAATAAATCATAGTTACGCACCTTAAAATCGACAATAAACGACTTAAGTATGCGCTTGCCGCTGAGCCAGTAAAACCATTTACCTTTTTTGAGCGACTGCTTGTGCAAGGTTTCATACATCACCAAAGGCGACGACTTGATGGAGTCGCGGTACAACAAGTTAAACTTCAGGAAAGTATTGTTGGTAGTGGCATAGTCGGCAATGCCCCGTGGAGGTGCTCTAAAAATGGGCAGATCAAGGCTGTCTTTATCTTCTTTAAAATGATAAGATAGTACAATATTTTTCATTTTTGCCAGCTCAGCCCTAAGGGCTACATCAGCTGATGCAGTGTCTCCTGCACACTCGTCTACTGTGGCAGGGTCGGCAAAGAAAATATCACAAATCACAAACTTCTGATTCGAAGGTTTTCGATTGAGTACTTTGAAAAATTTTGCCAGCTTTTTACGATCAGTAATGGCTTGCTTACCTATAGGAAACCCATTGGTGTCCAGTTTCTCAATCATTTGTTTGTCATAGGCCACATCTATAAACATCAGGTCTTTATGATGGGGCTTATCTTCCAGATTGAGTACTATGTTTTTAAAATAAGTAACTCCCTGAATCAAAGGGACCTCATTGCCATGTACAAAAGGTTGATTGAGCAACTGAAATGTAAAATAAATCAACAAAAACGCATTTGTTATAGTTGCGGCCAGTTTTATGCCTGTCGAACGCCTTGATTTTTCCATAAGCCAGATCATTGCACCAAATTTCTTACCTAAACCTGTGATAAGCAATAAAAAGCCCGACAAAAATCAGACAAACAGGCGATAAAAACCAGACAATCATTTTGTCTGAAAAACATGGGACAAAGCAAGGATTATCGCTTGCCAAAAATTGGAATATACTTTTTTTTTCACTTACTTAATGTACATAATGTTTGTCTTAGATACTCAGTTGTTGGGGGTTTTAACCAAAGGAGCTACACACTCAAATACTCTTATTAACCCACAACATAAGCTTTCAATTGGTCTTTGCAGTGCTTTATTGAATCAAAAAACTGATGGCTTACCTATATAAGTAGCAGCAAGTAATTAGCTATATACAAGTAAGGGTAACTCACTCATAATATGGCTGTTACACCTACTCATTAGGTATATTTAATTCTGCCTCGGTACTTAACCTCTAAAACAACACAATAAATAATATGATGTACCAGGCTTCAACCTTATAACAAGATGATACACCAAACAGTTGTTCTTCTGGTATGCTATATGCGCCCCTAAAAATACGAACTGAGAAAATACATTGAGGAATGCAGAATCAACATCAAGAAATGCAACAAGATCAGGCGCCTGTGCCTGTAAAAGATCAGCTTTTGGCAGAAAATAGCCAAATGAAAGAACGCCTTTGGATAGACTCTAATCTTGCCAAGTTTGATGATATACTAAGAAGCAATTACGGCCAACCTCTTGAAACCTTTGCCGATGTAGTTATTTTACACCTGGCAAAACTCACCCAAGCCCTCAAAGGCACCTTTTTTAGCCTCAATACCGATAACCAACTCATCGAAGCCGTGGCAGGATATGCTTGTTTACCCCAAAACAAGACGTTTAAAATAGGTGAAGAACTGATAGGGCAATCAGTAAAAAGCAAGGAAATTATCATTTGGGACGATATCCAAGAGGGCTCGCTGGTATTGACAGGCACCACAGGAAGCATTTCGGGGAGTTGCATAGCAGCAGTACCACTTATATTTAATAATGAGGTATATGGTGCGGTGGAGCTGATGTATTTGAAAAGCATTGAAAAAAAACACCTCGAACTACTGGAGCGGTTGACAAGAAATGTAGCGGCCATGCTCAATAGCATTCAAAACAACCTCAAAACCCAAAAACTACTCAAAGAAGCCCAAAAACTAGAGACTGAACTGATTGCCAGAGAAGAGGCTTTGCGCCAAAACATGGAAGAATTGGTGGCTACTCAGGAAACCCTCGTAAAAAAAGAAGAGGCATTGTCGGGGCGGGTAGAAGCCATCAACCACACCATTTGTTCGATTGAGTTTAACCTGCAAGGTGAGATATTGGATGCCAATCCGCTGTTTTTAGACCTGATGGAATATTCTATTGACGAACTCGTAGGCCAACACCACCAATTGTTTGTAGACAAAGCTTACGCCAACACCCAGGAATACCAGAAGTTTTGGGAGCACTTACGCACGGGCAAAAGTCATAGTGAAGAGTTTAAACGCTTGAGCAAAACAGGCAAAACAGTCTGGCTCAGGGCTACCTACACCCCTATCAAAGACCAGCATGGAGTGGCTTATAAGGTAATAAAGCTGGCCATGAATGTAACCCAGGAAAAAAAGTTGCAGCAAGACATAAGAAACCAGATTGATGCAATAGAACGCTCATCGGCAATGGTAGAATTTGACCTGAATGGCAATATTTTAGACGCCAACCCCTTATTTCTACAACTGATGGGTTACACTAAAGAGGAAGTCATAGGCAAACACCACCAACTCTTTGTAGAGGGGCACTATGCCCAAAGCAAAGCCTACCAACAGTTTTGGCATCGGCTGCGCAATGGTCAGTTCATCGAAGGAGAGTTTAGCCGGGTCAATAAACAGGGAGAAAAAAAGTGGATCAAGGGCATCTATAACCCTATACTTGATGTAAACAACAAACCTTATAAAATAATAAAATATGCCTCTGATGTTACCGATAAAAAAACACTGGAAATACAAAACGAGGCTCAACTAGAAGAGGTAAAAGCAGTAGAAGAAGAGCTACGCCAAAATATGGAGGAACTCATTGCTACCCAAGAAGCCCTGCTACAAAAAGAAGCGGCGCTCTCGGCACGTGCCGAAGCCATCAACCACACCATTTGTTCGATTGAGTTTGACACCAAGGGCAATATCATTACAGCCAACCAAATGTTTTTAGACCTGATGGGCTACCCACTCGAAGAAATACAAGGGCAACACCATCAAATATTTGTAGATACTCAATACGCCCAGTCTCAGGAATATGCCCGTTTCTGGGAGGAGTTGGGACAAGGCAATAGCCACAGTGCAGAGTATATGCGTCGCAACAAAATGGGCAAAGAAGTGTGGCTAAGGGCTACTTATACCCCCATAAAAAACCAGGAAGGCAAGCCCTATAAAGTGATAAAACTGGCCATGGATGTTACCAGAGAAAAACAAATGCGGCAAGACATTACCAACCAAATGACTGCCCTCCAGCGTTCTTCGGCAGTCATAGAGTTTGACCTGTACGGGCACATTCTTGATGCCAATCCGCTGTTTTTGAATATGATGGGCTACACCAATGAAGAAATCAAAGGCAAACATCATAGCATTTTTCTGGAGGTAGGCGAAGCACAAAGCAAAGAATACCAGGAATTTTGGCATCAGTTGCGTCAAGGCAAATTTATAGAAGGAGAGTTTATCCGGATTGACAAAAAAGGGGAGAAAAAATGGATCAAAGGAAACTATAACCCAGTATTGGGGCTCGATGGCAAACCCTATAAAATAGTAAAGTATACCGCCGATATTACTGATAGAAAAACATTGGAAATAGAAAATGAGTTTCAGCTGGAGCAGGTAAGAACCGCAGAAGAAGAGCTGCGCCAAAATATGGAGGAACTGGTCGCCATTCAAGAAGACCTCCGACAAAAAGAAGGGGCACTCTCAGGGCAAGTCAAGGCAATCAATAGTACTGTTAGCTCGGTAGAGTTTAACCTGGAAGGTAAAATACTGCGTGCCAATCAGTTGTTTTTAGACCTGATGGGCTATACCAGCGAAGAGATAATAGACAAACACCACCGCATGTTTGTAGACAAAGAATACGCTCAATCTCACGACTATGCGCTATTTTGGCAAGACTTGCGCAACAATATAAGCCATAGTGCCGAGTACAAACAGCAGGCAAACAACGATAAAGAGCTATGGCTCATGGCTACTTATACCCCAGTAAAAAACAGTGATGGAAAGCCCTACAAAGTAATCATGCTGGCAATGGATGTAACCGAAGAAAAAAACCTTCGGGTAGACCTGGGCAACCAACTTGCCGCCATTGACCGCTCTATGGCGGTGGTAGAGTTTGACCTCGCAGGGCAGGTAATCGATGCCAATCAACAGTTTTTGCAATTGATGGGCTACCAAAAAGAAGAAGTAATACACAAACACCATGGGCTTTTTGTAAGTGCGCAAGACGCCCAAGCTGACGAGTACCAACAGTTTTGGCATCAACTTAAAAACGGAAAAGCCATAGAAGGCGAGTTCATGCAAGTAAACAAAGATGGTGACCCCATCTGGGTAAAGGGTATCTATAACCCTATACTTGATGTAGACAACAAACCTTATAAAATCATCAAGTTTGTATCTGACATTACCGAGAGAAAAAAGCTGGAGTTGCAAAACACCCGACACCTCCAAAAAATTGAACAGTCGCAGCGAGTACTGAAAGAGAACAACGAAGAGCTTGAGGCAATGCAGGAGGTAATGATTCACAAAGAAAAAGAACTCTCCAGCAACCTTGCCGCCATTGACAGTACCATTAGTGCCATTGAATTTGATATGGACGGCAAAATTATCAAAGCCAACCAGTTGTTTTTAAACCTTATGGGGTATACCCAAAACGAAATAAAAGACCAACACCACCAAATATTTACCGAAGAAGCACACACTCAATCTCAGGAATACGCTGATTTTTGGAACATATTACGCCAAGGCAAAAGCCATAGTGCCGAGTTCAAACATATAAGCAAACACGGCAATGAAGTGTGGCTAAGGGCTACCTATACCCCGGTAAAAGATGCGAAAGGTGAACTCTATAAAGTAAAAAAACTGGCGATGGACGTAACCGAAGAAAAGATGCTTCGGCAAAAAAACAGCAATCAACTCAAAGCCATTGACCGCTCTACTGCAGTGGCTGAGTTTGACCTGACAGGTAATATTCTCTACGCCAACGAAATGTTTTTAGACCTGATGGGCTACACCAGTGATGAGCTCCAGGGCAAACATCACCGCATATTTATAGAAAATGCCTACGCTGGCACAACCGAATGTGAAAACTTTTGGCCAACCCTGCAAGGTGGGCAGTTTATAGAAGGGGAATTTTGGCGTATCAACAAAAACGGGGATTCAATATGGATCAAAGGTAGCTACACTCCAGTGCTCGACCTCAATGGCAAGCCTTACAAAGTAGTAAAGTATGGGTACGATATTACCTACCAGAAAAAACTGGAAGATAAACTGAAAGATCAGATTCTGAAGCTCAACGACTACAAGTTTGCCCTGGACTCTGCCGCCATTGTTGCTATTACCGATGTAAAAGGAAAAATTACTTATGTAAATGATAAGTTCTGTAAAAAATCAAAATACAGCCGTGAAGAACTCATTGGGCAAAATCATCGCATCTTAAACTCCGGCTACCACTCCAAAGAGTTTATCAAACATTTATGGAACACCATAGCCAAGGGGCAGGTATGGCGAAGCGAGATAAAAAACAAGGCAAAAGATGGGGAGTTTTACTGGGTAGATACGACCATTATTCCATTTTTAGACAACGACGGCAAACCGTATATGTACCTGGCGATTCGTTTTGACATTAGCAACAGTAAAAAGTTGGAAGAAGAACTCAAAAACCGGGGTTATGAGCTGGAACAAGAACGTAACCGGGTAAAAGTAATCAATGACGAACTGGCTGCCCAAAACGAACTGGTAGCCGACAAAAACAAAAGCATTACTGACAGCATAGAGTATGCCTTGAGGATTCAAGAAGCCATTTTGCCTATTATGTCACAAATAAAGGCTGAGCTACCTAACTCTTTTATTTTGTTTAAACCCAGAGACATTGTCAGTGGTGATTTTTATTGGTTTGCCAATGTAAGGATTCACTCTGACACCCATCCCGAAACAATGATCCAAAAAAGCATCATTGCCGCCATTGATTGTACCGGGCACGGCGTACCGGGTGCTTTTATGAGCATGATAGGAAACCAACTCATGAACGACATTGTCATTAGCAAAAAGGTAACATCGCCTGATAAAATTTTAAATCAACTTAATAAAAAAGTGAGGCAGGTGCTCAAACAAGATGAACTGGACAACCAGGATGGAATGGACATGAATTTGTGTGTGATAGACAAAACAAACCAACTGCTGGAGTTTGCCGGTGCCAAAAATGCTATGATATACATACACAATGGCGAAGTACAAGAGGTAAAGGCAGACCGCACAAGCATAGGTGGGTTTCAAAGCCCCGACTTTAAGACTTTTAGCAAAAAAACAATTCCACTGATTCCAGAAGACGACCAGGTATTTTACTTATGCTCAGACGGGTTCCAGGATCAGATGGGAGGTCCAAACGAACGCAAGTTTATGCGCAGCAGCTTGCGCAAACTTTTGGTAGAAATACACACCCAGCCTATGCACGACCAACAACAGGCAATAAACCAGGTATTTAACAACTGGCTAAGCAGTATAGAACAGCTCGATGATGTGCTGGTGATTGGTTTTAGGGTACCATTAGACTAAGTAAAGCTCCTGAAAAGGCGTACTCGCATCACACATAAAAAAAGGATCAAAGCATCAAAGTATGACAGCGTTTAATCACCGTCATACTTTTGGTTATCAGTGTCTCATCCTCCAAGCAGGCAAAGTACTGGTATGGGTATAGTTTTAATTAACCCAAGTTGCAGTATATAAACTGTAAAAACTTAACTTCCAGCCATTTATACATTTCAGGCACGCACAAACTGGTACTTGAAGCTTGTCGCTTGTACCTCGCAACTTCAATTAATTACTGACCTTTCGCAGTGATTTTTTTTGTTTAGTTGAAAAGAATTACAGTGTTGGTTTACGAGTGCGTCAGCTAGATTCAGCCTTAGTTTGTTGCCGTTAAGAATCTGTGAAGCGAAGCCGTAAAACCGAGGCTGCAGCTTTGCTGCGCCGAGCTCTGCTTTAGCTAAACAGATCACTGTTTGAGCCGCAGGCGAGTTTGAGCTGTTTCGGCGTAGTGTAACAGATTTAGGCAAAACAAACTACAGCTGCGGGGTTTTTGGTTACTTTTTGACCTGAAGCAAAAAGTAACGGCTCACAGATACTCGAATCACTGCTTTTTATAAGCATATTTTGCTGAGTGATATTTTTTCATAGAAAACAAATTTTTGACCTGCGAAAGGTCAATTAATTATTGATAATGTTTCTGGTACCAGGTTTTAAACTCATCGCCATTGGGTTCACCAAAATACTTTTGCAGGTAAGCAAAAACGGTGTCTTGGATTTCGCTCTGGGTGAGCTCATTGGCTTTCATAAACTTCACCATCTCATCTATTTTCTTTTGGTGGGCATTGTCCCAAAAAAACAGCTTTACCCGACCAATGTCTATTACTTCTTCACCATTTTTGTAGTAAAATAAGCCAAAATCGTTGATCCCTTTTCCTGATACCTTCTTCCCTTCTACCCTAAACAACCGATCTTTGTTTACCGTAAACCTGTTGTCTTCAAAAGGTAATTTCTTGTTTATTTTTTCACCCTTGTATTGGTAGCTCATAAAAAAGAAGGACTTCTTGTTCAGTGGAAACAAGGATTTTTTCACCTTTACGGTTGCTTCCTCCCCCAAAATTAAGTGAGGTTCCCCTTTGCCAAAATAATAGTGAATCATTTCTCTGGTAACCATCTTTTTGTCTCCACGAGCACTCGCTCTTCCTTTCGACACCAGGTTTTTTAAGATATAAGCGGCCTCGCTCATGCTTTTTTGAGCAGGTTTGGCGCTCAACACCATACGCCCGTAACGTTGGCTGCTCACCAACAACAAAGCCCTTGGCGATACAAATTTAATTTTGTCAGTGGCCTTGAGTTTTTGTCCCCGGCGAATGTTTTTGCCATTTCGGCTTACCTTTCCCTTGATGTTGATCACGTTGTACACATCCTGAGCAAACGATAAATGCTGGATACTGATAAGTAAAACAATAAAGAATGTTTTTGTCATAGTTGTGTTGTATTTTTGCCGTATCATGAATTAACGCATGTTTAGCATTAGCCAAAATTTAAACATGCCTACAACCTTTTACAGCTTCATTCAACTGTTTATTTTTTTCCAAAAATAAGCACAGAGTTTTGTAAATAAAACTGTGCAATTGTAAACCATCCTTCGTTGAAAAGCTATTGGCAATAAAATACAAACAAATCAACACTTTATATGATCATATCAATACAAAGTAAAAAGCGCCTGAACACAGTCGTGGCCACCATTTGCACCCTGTGGATAATGGGTATGGTACCAGAATTAAAAGCACAAACTAGCCAACAATTGCACAAGGCAAAAAGTAGCCAAAAAAATATATACACAAGTAGCTAGGGTAGCCAGAGACTCGCGTAAAGCGC
Source organism: Microscilla marina ATCC 23134 (assembly GCF_000169175.1). Taxonomy (NCBI): domain Bacteria; kingdom Pseudomonadati; phylum Bacteroidota; class Cytophagia; order Cytophagales; family Microscillaceae; genus Microscilla; species Microscilla marina. The sequence continues at coordinate 128,086 of NZ_AAWS01000018.1, read as the reverse complement.
CCACATTTAAGTTTATATACAACAAAAGTGAACCTTATTACAATGCTTATTACAACCCACTGGACAACTCTATCAATATAGGAGAAGGCGTGTATGACATTGCTGCGGGGTTTGGCAAAGACTCGCTAAACGTATTGGCGGCAATTGTAGGACACGAGCTGGCTCATTTTTACAAAGACCACGGTTGGGGTTGGTCGTTTGGTATGGCAAACAAAGATTTGGAAATAGCCAAAAAAATATACAAACTGGATATGACCGAAAAAAGGCGGGCTGAAATGGAAACCGAAGCCGACTATTTTGGTGGCTTGTTTGGCTATATGGCAGGCTACAACACGCTTGCGGTAAGCGAAAAGTTTTTGACTCAACTGTACAAAAAAATAGGGTTGAAAGAAAAAACAGAAGGGTACCCCTCGCTCAGCGAACGCATAGGCATCGCACGAAATACCCAGAAAAAACTGCAAAAACTAGTACCTGTGTTCGACGCTGCCAATTACCTCACCATGATCAGGTCTTACGAACGTGCTTCGGCTTGTTATAGCTATATTGGCAGTACTTTTCCCAGCCGCGAAATATACAACAACTCAGGAGTAGCCCTGGCACAACAGGCCATTCAATTATTCAAAAAAACAACGCTCAAATATTTTTACCCTTTTGGGCTGGACACCGATACCCGCCTAAACAATGCGGGCACCCGTGCTGGGGGAGAAACCAGGCAAGAAAAAAGAACGAGGTTATTAAAAGAGGCCCTGGAAGACTTTAAGTCGGCGGTGTACCTCGACAAAAACTATGTGGCAGGCTATGTAAACCTTGCCTTGGTCAATGAATTGCTCGAAGAAAGGACCCTGGCTATAGGCTATGCTGCCAAAGCCGTAAAACTTGCCAAAAAACAAGGACTGGCGCTACTGGAAGCCAATGCCTGGATAGCCAAAGGGATTGCTCAGGCAAAAGAAGGGGATACCGACGAAGCAAAAGAATCGTTTAAAAAAGCCCAAAAAGCCAACCCAACTATTGCCAAAATCAACCTGGAAGCACTCAAAAAAGCCAACCGTTTTGGCTATGGGTTTGAGATAGTAAAATCAAAAGAAAAGCCTGGCCCTAAAGAAAGCATTGCCGAAGCCGACCTCTCGATGCTAGAGGTGCTGACTGAAAATGCTCAAAAAATCAAGATTCGCAAAAGAGACAAAAAACGCCCCGCAATTTTGCTAAAAACAGCTCAAGACAAAGACGAGGGCTATGCAGTAATGGAGGTGACCAGTTTTGGTATACCCAAAACCAAGAGCGCGTTTTTACGTACCTTGCCAGGCTACGAAGGAAACACAGCAAGGGGCATTAAAATAGGTGAGCCGCTCAGCAAAGTACTAAACAAATACGGTGAGCCCGGCAAACGGGTAGCAAGTACCCAAAGCACTATTTTGGTGTATTTAAATGCAAAAATTATGTTTATGATAGACGCCCAAAAAAGTGTAAGTGGCTGGATGCTGTATAAAGATTAAATAATACACAGCACGAGCTTGTACCCCAAGCCTTGTCGGTTTTAAAACTGGCAAGGCTTGGTTATTTTAAAGCAACAAAATAATGCCCCTAACGCCTGAACAGGGGTAAGTTCAAAGGCTCTACAAGTAAACCAAAGCTCACTTGCGAAATGTGGTTTACATAGCGTAGGTTATAATAGTCGGGGCCGTGGTAGTAGCGGGCAAAAAACGAAAAATCGCTGTAATTGCCCAAACGAAAAGACAACCAGGTATCATAAGACTGTTGAGGCTTAAAAGTACCTATGCCTGTCATGTGCTTAAACAAAAATGCCACATTTATAAACTTATGTACCGTACACCTCAGCTCAGCGTTTACGCTTTGCCAATAATAGACAAACTTCATGTCGGCTTCGCGGTTAAAATTGAAATGACGCTCAAAACCCGCCTTGGCATACGCCACAAAATTAGCCTTGACTTTGGGGTCAAAGTTGGCCGTATTCAATGCCAGTTCCATACAATTGGTAGTAAAGTTACCCGTGTCAAAGTTAATGTCGGTGGTACCAGGTATAAAGAAACTGCCCGCCTGCCCGTTGGAGTGATGGTTAAACCTAAGGGTAAGGAAAGTAACGTGTTGCGGGGTAATTATTTTTTTTAGCCCACTTTTTTGGGTGAGGTAAGCCAGCGGAGAGCGAAACCTCCAGTACAATACCGCCCGGGGCGTATAACTTGGCGTAAGTACGGGAAAACTTTCTTTACGGGCAATTCTTATCACCACCTTGGGAGAAATAGAAATGCCCAGCTTAGCGCTTTTGCCAAACCTGATGAAATACGTAGGTGCTATGCTTGTCTCTAACAACAGGGGCGTATCCAGGTTGCCCAAACCCTCGGTGGCAGTGATGTAGCTGCGATCACTCATTGATATCACGCTTTCGTTCACCTTGTTGGCAGCATAGTGTCTGGTACTATCACTGGGTTGGGCGGTCAGGGGGTTGCCCCAAAAGAAGGCACTCAGACAAAATACCCAGCGCAAATAAAGCCAAAGATAGATGTGTTGCATTAGTATAAGTTTTGAGGGTACTAATTAAGAGCTTTGAAAAATAAGGTACAAGAATTTTTAATCGAAAACTACTCCCCTGCTCAAGTTCACCAGTTTTTCGCGCAGTCAAACCTTATACATTGTACACAGTAGTTTATTATCCTTATATTTGACCCGTGTTTTAGATACATCAATTATTTACACTGACAAATCAACAACTTATGACTGCCAAATATCAACATATACTGGTAGTAGACGATGATAAAACATTTATCTACCTCAACTACAAGCTCATTTCTAAAATTACAGGATGCAATAAGATTTTGCTAAAAATGAGTGGCATTACTGCTTTGCAATATTTAGAAGAATGCGACCTTTCAAACGATTTTCCTGAACTCATCAGCATTGACTGGAACATGCCCCTGGGCAATGGCAATGATTTTATACAAGAGTACACCAAAAGGTTTCATCCCAAACATCCCCAAACCAAGGTATTGGTTATTTCGGGGGCTACCTCAGAAAAACAAATGAGTAAAGTGCTTCAACTTGACTTTGTGATTGGTTTTTTGCCTAAGCCAGTCAATGAAAAAACCCTGGCCAACGCTATTCTTTAGATTGGGCATATATAGCCTGGGCTCTTTTACTTAAACAAAACAGCGTAACATTATCCACAAACTCTTATTTTGAAATTAAGGTATGGCATATTATGTAAATAGGGTAAAGTTTGAAGATTTGCACATTGTAATGAGTATTTACAAGCAACAAGGCAGGCCTAAAGAAGAGGTTTTGAGCTTTTTTTCGCAAGCCAAAAACCAACAAATAGTGGCCACGCAATACGATACCGTAGCCCCTATACAAGTAAAGCAAGCCCTGAAGCTTGCCAATGTAGAACAGCGAATGGTGGTACTGCGTGGGTTTGCCCCCGAAATAATCGCCCAACAATTAGATGCTACTTTGCTGGACAGCCAAAGTATAAAAAAAACACAAACCCGCTGGGGAAAAGACCTCAAGCCTTATACACATAGCTACACCGACACCTACGCCTTGTATAAGATAGCTTCTGAAACGCTGGGGTTAGATGGGTTTTGGCACTGGCGCGAACCAGCCATCTATTTTGTCAAATGTGAGTGCCCCTCTACCGACAGGCTGTACTATTTGTATGTACCCCACGAGGCCGCCCAAAACAACGATGCTATTGAGGCCATCGCCTGGACAATGCGTTTTAACGACCAACCCCTGACCAAAGACCAATACCTACACCTGATGTATTCCGAAACCTAAGTTTTTGTGAAGCTGGTCATTCCGAGCCCTAATTTCCTGGAGCCAAGAAACACCAATCGAGATGACAACCCAAAACCCGAAGCGCCGTGTCATCCCGACGGCAGGAGAGATCTGGTGGCATTTTTATCCATAAGGTTCAAGTGCCCTAAAGGAACACTTAAAACAGCGTGAGTTAACAAGGCTTTGCTGGTCATTCCGAGTATACGAGGAATCTGGTGAAAGTGCCTGATAGCAAAACCAGTATTGAGCAGAAAAAAGCCCTGCCCCAATCTGGAACAAGGCTTACGAATATACTAAAACTTTTTGTTTAACCTTTTTTTACTTCTTCTTCTGGTCAGCCACTGCCGCCAAACAATCTTTACGCAGTTGGTAAATTTTATCGTACAAAGGATTCAGGGCAAGCTCAGGCGGGTTAAGTAAAGTCATCAACCCCTCTCTAGTATACGCGCAGCTTCCTGGTATTTTTTTGCCTTGATGAGGGCAATGCCCCGCTGATGAAATAACTCTGCCTCGGTCAAATGTTTTTTATAGATAATCGCATCTTTGGCGGCTTGTTCACGCGCTGCCAATTCTTTTTCCCCTTTGACAATCCATCGTTTATAACGGGCAATATCCTCAGGAGAGCGAGCCCACTTTAACCCTTCTCTGGCATAACCCAATGCCTTTGCCAAGTCTTTCTCTTCCCACTTTCTATAAGCAGTGTAATAATCCCACTCTATGTCATGTTTGCACTGTTCTACTGCCCCTTTGTATGTTACACTGTCCAACTCCTCTGCCTTGGTATAGTCAGCCAAGGCACCTTGGTAGTCTTTCATTTTCAGTTTTAAATCTGCGCGGGCGTTATAGATTGAAGCATCATTTTTTAACTCAAGTGCTTTTTTATAATCATTTAATGCACTTTTATTTTTACTTAAGGCTGACAAAATATAGGCACGTCGAAAATAATATTCATATACCGTAGAATCTAGAGCAATGGCTTGATTAATTGTAGTTAACGCTTTTGTGCGCTCATTCATTTGCTTATACACTCTAGACAGCAGGTAATATAAGTCTGCATTATCAGGCAAATGTTGTATTCCTTGGAGGTATATGTCACGAGCATCAGGCAAACGTTTGCTTCCTGATAAAAAACCACCATAACGTTGGTATACTTCCAGTTCTTTTGGCGCTACTTCTACCGCTTTTTTCAGGGCTGCTTCTTCTTTGGCATCGTTGCCCAAGTCGTTATACACCAACGAACGGGTGATGTAAGCCTCATAGTTGTGGGCGTCCTTTGCCAGTATTTTATCTACTATTTTTAGGGTAGCCTTGTAGTTTTTGGCTGAATAGAGGCTATCGGCTATAGTTGATAATGACATAAGGTCTTGGGTTTGAGCAAAAGTAACAATGCAGTGAAAAAATAAAACTACACTGACAATTAATCTTTTCATGGCTATTTCTTAGGAGTTAATAAGGCTTTTGCTGGTCATTCCGAGTATACGAGGAATCTGGTGAAAATGCCTGATAGCAAAACCAGCATTGAGAAGAAAAAAAGCCCTGCCCCAATCTGGAACAAGGCTTGCGAATATACTAAAACTTTTTGTTTAACCTTTTTTACTCCTTCTTCTTCTGATCAGCCACTGCCGCCAAACAATCTTTACGCAGTCGGTAAATTTTCTTGTACAAAGGATTCAGGGCAAGCTCAGCCGATGTAATCAAAATCATCAACCCCTTCTCTAGTACCTGGGCGGCTTCCTGGTATTTTTTTGCTTTGATGAGGGCAATGCCCCGCTGATGAAATAACTCTGCCTCGGTCAAATGTTTTTTATAGACAATCGCGTCTTTGGCGGCTTGTGCACGCGCTGCTAATTCTTTTTCCCCTTTGACAATCCATCGTTTATAACGGGCAATATCCTCAGGAGAGCGAGCCCACTTTAACCCTTCTCTGGCATAACCCAATGCCTTTGCCAAGTCTTTTTCTTCCCATTTTCTATAAGCAGTGTAATGGTCCCACTCTATGGCATGTTTGCACTGTTCTACTGCCCCCTTGTATCTTACACTGTCTAACTCCTCCGCCTTGGTATAGTCAGCCAAAGCGCCTTGGTAGTCTTTCATTTTAAGCCTCAAATCTGCACGTGTACTATAGTTCCAAGCAGTTGGATTTAATCCAACCATCTTGTTATAATCTCCCAAAGCTTCTTGCAATTTATTTATTCCAAAGAACGTAGAGCCCCGGAGTGAATAATAATAAGAGTTATTGGCGTCTCTTTTTATTGCTTCTGTAACCGCTTTTAACGAACCAACTGTATCTCCCCTGAGTTTTGATACATACGCTAAATGATAATACATATAACCCGCTTGTGGCAAGTGCTTGATCCCTGTTTCATACAGTTTTTGGGCATCTGCCAAGCGTTTGTTAGTGGCTAGAAAATCGCCGTAACGATCGTATACCATTCGTTCTTTGGGTGCCACCCGCAAGGCTTGCTTAAAGGCTTGTTCTGCCTTGATGAGTTCATTGTTACCATACCAATAAGAGGCTCCCAACAACAAATACGCTTCGTGGTTTGTCGGGCTGGTTTTTACCAATTGGGTCAACACCCTGATTGCCTGGGGATATTTGTCGGCATTGTAATAAGTTTCGGCTTTTTCTAAAGGGGTCATTTGGGCAAATGTAAATAAAGGACTACCAATCAATAATATGCTAATGATCAATCTTTTCATGGCTATTTTTTAGGAGTTAACAAGGCTTTTGTGGGCAACCCACCATTGACTCAGGGCAGTAAAAAAGCCCTGCCCCAATCTGGAACAAGGCTTGCAAATATACTAAAACTTTTTGTTTAATTTTTCTTCTTCGCCTCTTCTACTGCTGCCAAACAATCTTTACGCAGTTGGTAAATTTTATCGTACAAAGGGCTCAGAGCAAGCTCCGCCGATTTAATCAAAACCATCAAGCCCTTCTCTAGTACATAGGCGGCTTCCTGGTATTTTTTTGCCTTGATCAAAGCAATGCCCCGCTGACGAAATATTTCGGCTTCGGTCAAAAGCTTTTTATTGATAATGGCATCTTTGGCGGCTTGTTCACGCGCTGCCAATTCTTTTTCCCCTTTGACAATCCATCGTTTATAACGGGCAATATCCTCAGGAGAGCGAGCCCATTTTAAACCTTCTCTGGCATAAACCAATGCCTTTGCCAAGTCTTTCTTTTCCCATTTTCTATAGGCAGTGTAATAATCCCACTCTATGGCATGTTTGCACTGTTCTACTGCCCCGTTGTGTGCTACACTGTCCAACTCCTCTGCCTTGGTATGATCAGCCAAAGCGCCTTGGTAATCTTTCATTTCTAGTTTTAAACGACCACGGGTTATATAGTTATCAGCCTTATCACTTTCTAGCTTAACATACTGATCAAAACTTTGAAGTGCCTGAGAATAAAGCTTCAACTCTTCGTAACACCTCCCTTTGAAGTAGTGATACACTGCTTTATTCGGATTCAGAGATATTGCCTGATTTAAGGGCTCTAATGCATCATTATGTTTTTTTTGCTCATGTAGTACCACCCCCAAATGAAAATACATACGATCAGCCTGTGGCATATTTTTGACTCCTTCTTCGTACAGTTTTTGGGCATCTGCCAAGCGTTTGTTAGTGGCTAGAAAATCGCCGTAACGGTCGTATACCATTTGTTCTTTGGGTGCCACCCGCAAGGCTTGCTTAAAGGCTTGTTCTGCCTTGATGAGTTCATTGTTACCGTACCAATAAGAGGCTCCCAACAACAAATACGCTTCGTGGTTTGCCGGGCTGGTTTTTACCAATTGGGTCAATACGCGAATTGCCTGGCGGTATTTGTCGGCATTGTAATAAGTTTCGGCTTTTTCTAAAGGGGTCATTTGGGCAAATGTAAATAAAGGGCTAACAATCAATAATATGCTATAAAATAAAAATCTCATGTGGCTATTTTTGAGGAGTTAACAAGGCTTTTGTGGGCGACCCACCATTGACCCAAGGCAGTAAAAAAGCCCTGCCCCAATCTGGAACAAGGCTTGCAAATATACTAAAACTTTTTGTTTAATTCTTCTTCTTTGCCTCTTCTACCGCCGCCAAACAATCTTTGCGTAGTAGGTAAATTTTATTGTACAAAGGGTGTATGGCAAGTTCCGCCGATTTAATCAAAACCATCATGCCCTTCTCTAGTACCTGGGCGGCTTCCTGGTATTTTTTTGCCTTGATGAGGGCAATGCCCCGCTGACGAAATATCTCGGCTTCGGTCAAAAGCTTTTTATTGATAATGGCGTCTTTAGCAGCTTGTTCGCGTTCTATTAACTCTTTGGTACCCCATTTAATGGCAGAATCCATCCAAGCCCGTAGCTCTTTAGACAAAGGCCACTTTAAAGCTTCTCTAGCGTACCCCAATGCTTTTGCCAAATCTTTTTCTTTCCAGACATCATAATCATAAGCATAAGCTGTCCCTATTTTTCGTTTACACTCCTCAATGGCCCCTTTGTAGGTTACACTGTCTAACTCCTCTGCTTTAGTGTAGTCAGCCAAAGCACCTTGGTAGTCCTTCATTTTCAGTTTTAAATCTGCGCGGGCGCTGTAGGTCAATGGATCAGAATCTAGTTCAAGCGATTGGGTGTAGCTTTTCAAAGCAAGCTCGTTGTTATTTAAACTCGAAAAAATATACGCACGCAAAAAGTAATAACGAGGTATTTTAGCATCTAAGATAATGGCTTTGTTTACCATTTCTAATGCTTTTTTATCATCATTCATTCGCTTATAAACACTCGCTAAATCGGCATACAAATTGGCGTTATCAGGCAAATGTTGTATTCCTTGGAGGTATATGTCACGAGCATCAGGCAAACGTTTGCTTCCTGATAAAAAACCACCATAACGTTGGTATACTTCCAGTTCTTTTGGCGCTACTTCTACCGCTTTTTTCAGGGCTTCTTCTTCTTTGGCATCGTTTCCCAAGTCGTTATACACCAACGAACGGGTGATGTAAGCCTCATAGTTGTGGGCGTCCTTTGCCAGTATTTTATCTACTATTTTTAGGGTAGCCTTGTAGTTTTTGGCTGAATAGAGGCTATCGGCTATAGTTGATAATGACATAAGGTCTTGGGTTTGAGCAAAAGTAACAATGCAGTGAAAAAATAACGCTACGCTAATGATCAATCTTTTCATGGCTATTTCTTTGGAGTTAACAAGGCTTTTTCTGCCTCCACAATGTCTTTTTGCAGGGCAATGAGTTGACTTACCAACGTTTGCAGGGCGTCTTTAGGAAAATCATCGGTCACTTTTTCCAGACTTTGCAGGTGTTGGGCTACTATAGCAAACGCTTCAGCGGGGGTGGCGGCTTTTTGGGTAAGCTCTACCGTATACTCCCTAAAATAAGCCGCCAGGCCCTGCCTTGCCAATAGCAAGGTAGCGTCCAGTTCTTTTTTATACGCCTTGATCGTTGCCTGTACCTCTAGGGGGTAGTCGCCCACTTGCCCCGGCACCATGCCCACCAGGGTTTTGGCTATGCTCCATATCCCCTTCCATTGGTCGAGGTAGCCGGGTTGTCCGTAGCGCAAGGGTGGCTTTGCCAAGCCTTGGCGCAACAACACCGCCAATTGGTATTGCCAATGGTAGCGTTGTTTGATGCCCTCCATCAACCAACGGCGGCGTGCCACCTTCTTACTGGCTTGGTTGGCGGCGGTTTTGAGCTGGCGGTATTGCCTTATCCGCATTTTGTACAGGGTTTCGGCGTTTACCCGGTCTAGTTGGGCTTGTTTCCAGGCTTTTTCGTGGCGGCCCTTGAGCACTTGGGCGGTCTTGAGATTGTCCTGGGCGAGCTGCCAGTCTTTTTTGGCTTGTTGCAGGGCAAGTTCAGCGTTTTTTACGTCGGTTTTGCTTCCTTGCAATTCGCCTTTGTAGGTTGCCAACGACTCTTGGTGTTTTGCCAGGCGTTGGTTGGTGGCGACTAGACTTTTTCCACCAGCAAGGTTTTTTTTCAAACCAGGAATAATGACATCTTCCAATTGTTTTATTTCACCTGCTTTTTTCGCAAATACCTTCTCTTGATATGCAACATAGTTGTCAAACTTCTTTTTGGTGCGTTTGTCGTACCTAAACCTGTCCAGGGCGTTTTGGGCTTCCCGCTCCAGGCGCTTCACGGTTTTGGCGTATTTTTTCTTGAGGCGCAAGCTGTTTTTAAACCGTCCTTTTTTGTCCCGCATTTTTTTGGCAAACTTACCTTGTTCCTTGCTGATTTTTTTGAGCTTTTTGGCTTCTACGGTTTTTTCAAAGTCTTGGTATTTATCATTAAATTCTTTTTTGTAATTTTTAAAAACGTCTTTTTCAATTTCCAACTCCTTCTTTTGTTTCGCCACCTCCCGTTGTTTTTCGCCCAGTTCGTCCTGCCATTTCTTGAGGTCTTGCTGCAGGGTTTCGGTATTTTTGCCCTGTAGGTCAGCGTTGCCCTTGCGCAAGGCATCGCCCTCGGTGGCAAGGCGGCTAATTTTTTCTTCTTCGCCTTTTTTCAGGTTTTCAAAGGTGGTTTTACGGGTTTGTGCCTGGCTCAGTACCGCCTCGGCTTGTTCAAACGCCTTCGCCATTTCACCTTCCGAGATCAACGCCTTGTCGGTTACCTCGGTTTGGTCGTCATAGGTTTTTTTGGCGGTGGCTTCATCTTTTACCTTTTGGTCAAATATTTTCTTTTTGGGCGCCACATCCTGGCTATAGCCTACCCCTTCGCCCGCCCTCAGCTTCTGTAGCAGGCTTTCACTATTGGCATAGCCAAAGTGGGCATCCAGTGCCTGGCGTGCCTTTTTGAGGCTGCCGTGGGTATACAAGGCATAGAGGAGGTCTTCTTCGGGGTAGAGCTTTTTTAGTACCTTGAGCTCTTGGGCGTCTACCTGGTTAAAAGCATCCATTCGTTTCAAAAACCGTTTTTCGCCCGCCCGGCTATACACCGCGTTCAGGGCTTCGGTGTCCCAGCCTGCTTTTTTCAGGGCTTGTATTTCGGGGGCGCTGGTTTGGTCTACCTTCAGGGTAGGGTCTATCACCGCCTTCGAGTCAATGTTTTTGTTGCCCCCACCCAATGCCTTGGGCAACATTTCTTTGATCTTTTTGAAAGCAGGGCTGGCATCGTTGCCTATTTCTTTGGCGCGCCCCTTGAACGTACCCAAAAACAAGCCATATTGCAGCGCCAGCAAAGGCAATACTTTCGCCAATGCCACGGTTTTTTCTCCGGTAGAGCCTGGCCCCGCCATAATGTCGCTGATTTGCTCCAGGGCTTTGGGCGCCAGCATAATCATCACGGTGCTGTCTATGGCAAGGTCGCCCAGCTTGATGGTGGCACAATACACCCCCCCCATGCGCTGAAACGACTGGGTAATGTTGTTGTAGTTGGCGGCATTGTGCAACATTTGGGTAGCACGTGCCCCTTTTACGGCAGCCCCCGCCAAAAACAAAGGACCCGCCAACAGCGCGGAGGCAATATCAAGCCAGGCAAACACCTTTTCTTCCTGGGTGAGCGTGCCGTTTTCGCCTTTGCGGTGCAGCATCAGGGCGGCACCAGTTCCCCCGGCAAGGGTTGCCAGGGTAAATGCCGCTGAAGCCGCCGAAAACTCTAGCCCTCCTACTACCAATGCCGACCCCCAGCCACCAGTAAAGAAGATGACCCCTGCCGCCAGCAAAATCAACCCCACCCACATGGCAATGTCTTCAGCGTCTACATGGGTGGTAATTTCTATAGGAGTAGCCTGGCTGCCATCAGGCAGGTTATATATGAGCCAGCCAGGGGGCAGGTGGTCGTCGTTGTTGAGCAACTCAAACAAGGCAATGGGCGGAAAATCGGCGTAAGTCTTCTGGTCTTCGGCAGTTTTGAGCTCCAGCGACTTGTAGTAGTGGGTGTCCATAGTACGGCTAAAGGTACTCACTACGTGCCAGGTACAGGTATTGTCATTCTTATTGACTTGTTTGTATACGTGAATAGGCACTTCCAGGGCGGGGGTTTGGTGAGTGTCGAGGTATTGTTGGGCGGGTTTCGACATTTTTTCCCGCTCTTTGGCATACCAATCGGTTTTGAGGTAAAAAAAAGCAGGTACCTTGATGATTTCCTGGTTTTCGGCAAGCCCTTTTTCTTTGGCAAAGTCGTGAAAGTTTTTGCGACGGTTCCCTATTTCGTCAATGCCCTTTTTTTGGGCGTCTTTTACCTTCCGGTTTTCATCTGGCTTCAGGGCTCTTTTCATCCACTGCTTGCCTATATACAACATAGACGAACGATAACCCTCAGCAATGGCGTCTATATTGAGTCCGGCAAGGGCGGTTACATCCTCTGAGTCGAGCACTTCGTGCAGCGGTTTACCCAGCTTAACATTGCGCATATTGGGCACTTTGTCTCTTATTTCGGGCGATATCAAGGCAGTGTGTGCCTGGTCTATCCAGGTACTCAGGGTGTTTACCTGTTCTGCCGCCATTTTCAACTGAAAAACATCAAACGGATCGGTAGGCAAGGCTTTGGTTTCTTTGATGGTGCTCAGCAAAGGGGCTACCGTGCGCAACAATACCATAGTGCTCAGGTATTGCTGATAATATTCTTTAGGGTCTTTGTCAAGGTCTACGTAGGTATACTCTGCCAACTTAAACGAAGGCATTTGGTTCAACCATATTTGCTGCACCATGGCCTCTTCCTGCATCGCAAGCGCTTCTTTGGTTTGCTTGAGCGACTGTTCGTTAGTAGGGGTGGTCAGGTTTTTACGGGCGTGTTTAACGGCTGCCTTCTGAAAAGCATCATCGGTGGGGTTTGCCTTGCGGGTTTGCAACATCCCATTGCGGTAATACAAGGGATAAGTACGGTGCCCGGCTTTGGTATAAATATGCAACGCTTCTACCCGGTGTTTTTCTATGTATACGTATTCCTGAAACTGCTCCAGGTCGGAGCTCATCTTTTGGATCCGAAGGCTTAAATCAGGCTTTGTGTTAGATATAACTGGCAAGAGCCCCGGCGGGTGAAAATAGATGTCTAAATGGTCAGAAGCCACCACTGGGGTATAGGCAATGTCTCGCTGATTGCTGTAAGGCATAGGAATAGTAAAAGCCCCCGGCCACGACAAGCGACCATCTGCCGACACATATACCTTGGCGGTTTGGGGGTGCTCGCCGGGCACAAACAACAGTTGGTAATCGTGGTCTCCCGAATGGTTGCCATCTCCCGCTTTGACGGGGATAGTAAAAGTACCAAATTTAAGGTCGGCTGCCTCCGCTTCTTTTTCTGCTACCGGGTCAATCTTGCCGTCTTTGTCTTTTTTAGAATAGTTGCCCTTGGTAAGCAAAGGCTCCTGGCTTTCTTCGTTTAGCACACTAAAGCTCCCAATTACTTTCTCGTCTTTGCTAAACACATAAGTAATGGTATCTCCGGTTTTTACGGGTTTTATTTCCAACACATCCTGTTCAGACGCTTTTGCCAGGTTGAGCGGCGTAATTAACTCCTTAGACCAATGGTTATCGTGTCCCACAATGTATTGATCGTCGCTTTCAAAATGGTCTACCACTTCTTCAAACAAGTTTTCATGCCTGTTTTCATTAATTTCTTTGATCAACGCAGCCCTTATATGCAAAGGCAATTTGGCATAACCATCTAAAAACGCCCGTTCGAACGAATCCAAAGAAAAAAACAATTGATAAGGCTCCATTCCATTAGACGAGATCTCATGCCATACATAAAACAGTTCGGGCTTTTTTACCTGAAAAAAACCAATGGGTTTAGATTCAGGTGTTTTGTCGGTTCTTTGGGGTCGGTAGGTAGCCGTGAGCAATACCAAGCCGTCGCTCCGGTCAAATTTAAGCTGGAGTTCTTTCTCTTGTTGATCACCATCGGCATCAATTGTCCAGGTAAAACTATCTCTCGAAAGGGTTGGAATTTGTTGTTCCTGCAACAAATTTTTCCAACGCTGTTGATGGGCTCCTTCTTTGTTGTCTACTGTGTCAGTACCTTGTTGTTGTTGTAAAAGTAGTTGTAAAAGCTCTTCGTCGTCCATTGTGTGTGTTGTTCGTTTTATCGCCTGATTTTCCGTGTATCTAAAAGTAGGAGGCAAAATACTATTTTGAGGGCTTTTATACAAAACATGCACAAAGTTTGACTAAATATTTGCAAATTTGCGTGGTGTGTGGTAACAGTAAAGGCTTGTGATAAAATTCGTCACTGAAAACAACCATATTTGCAAATATGCGAAAAAGCTCGCAAATAAAAATAGGGTTTTCTTATAAAAAATGAGAAACCTCTCTGAAGCTTGCGAAACACGAAGTTTCGATCGGGCGTGAAGACACTGCCCGAGGCGGAGAATGTCTAACGGCTAAAAGCTAAAATATCAAACATTAAAAAAAACAAACGCGCACGCCACCTGCGACAAGCTAAAGCGAATGAGAGCTTTGCTCCACTCCGCCGTACGGAGAGGCTAAAAGCTAAAACATTGAACATTAAAACAAACATTGGTATGGCAGAACTTGATTTTCCTTCAGACGACTTTGAAAATGACAATGAAAACTTAAGCGAAGAAGCGCTTCAGCAAAAAATATTCAGAGAAATCATTCAGCAGGGAAGCCCCTCCAAGGCAGAAGAAAAACGACTTGGGCAAATTCAAACGTATTTTGGGCACATGGTGATGGATACTGAAGGAGTAAAGGAAGCCAGCCTTGAGGCAGTTTACAAAGAACTCAACTGGTTTTTGCAGGTATTGTGGCTGCGGTATGTAAACAAAGATAGCAAAGTCGATTTCAAAAGTTTTTTTGCTCAGCCAGACTTCAAGGGGGTGGCAGTAAAATTGCCTGAGCTCCCCGCCAAAAGTCACTACAAAGCCTGGCTACAAAAACACCAGCTGACCGAAAAAGCACCCGAGCGCCTGCTGATGGCAATGGTGATGGCGCTGAGCCTCAACGACGCTTTGTTTTTTGCTTTTATCGAATTGCTCCAGCAACCCATCGTTGCGGTGTTTGTAGGGGGGCAAACCAAAGACAGCGAGCGGCGCTTTATGCCTACTATGCAAACCTTGTTTTATTTGCTTGCCGGAGTAGACCTCAAAAATCAGGCAGCGTACCAGTTACGTTTCCGTAAGCAAAACCACCACTTGGGCAAATGGGGCATAGAACTGGGAAGCGCCCAGGCAAAAATGACCGGGAGACCTGACCTTGCCGACGAATGGAAAAACCTCCTCATCTCGCTCAACCCCAACATCTGGCAATACTTTTTGGGCGGCAATATGCCCTTGCCCGAAGAAAACAAAGACTTGCCCATTACCAAGCTCGACACCCCGCTTACTTTTGACGATTTGGTGCTCAACGACGAAACCAAAAACGCCTTGACTCCTTTGCTCAATTACGCCCGCAATGGCAAAGACTTTTTCAACGATGCCGAAGCGAGCGGTCATTTCAAGAGCGGCTACATTAGCTTGTTGCAAGGCCCTCCGGGCACGGGTAAAACCCTCATTGCCACCGTGATTGGCAAAGAGGTGGGCTTGGTTACCTATCAGCTGGAGCTGGCGCAGGTGGTGTCTAAATACATTGGCGAAACTTCTAAAAACATCAACAAGGTGTTTGAAGAGCTCACCCGCGCCATTGACCACCTCAAGGGCGAACCCAGTATTTTGTTTATCGATGAAGCCGATGCCCTCATTGGCAAACGCTCTGAGGTAAACGACAGCAAAGACCGTTACGCCAACTTTGACGTGAGCAACTTGTTACAAAAAATTGAGAGTTTTCCGGGGCTCATTATCCTGGCGTCTAACTTTCAGCAAAACCTCGACTCGGCGATTCAACGCCGGATTGGGGCTACCATATTGGTGCCACCCCCCGAAGCCGACGAGCGTACCCAATTGTGGAAAAACTACCGCCCCGCCAACCTGGAGTACCCCACCGATAATTTTGCCCGCATTCTGGGCGAAAAGTTTAGGCTGACCGGGGCGCAAATCAACAATATAATGAAACAGGTGGCGCTGGCGGTGTATGGCACCAAGGTAAAGGTGCTCGATTACGACTTGCACATGGAGCCCGCCATCAAGAGCGAGTTGATCAAGTTTGATGAAGTGTATGTGCGCCCCCGCGACCTGATGAACGAGGCACAGGTAGACGAGGAGGAGTACTTGCAACAGTTGCTGTGGGAACGCGCCCTGCCCCCCAAGTGGCAGTACAACCCTTTGTATATGCCCCGTATTTTGAGCCAGGCGGTGGTGCTTACCGAAGAAGACATCAAGGCGTTGGTAAAGAAGGTCAAGCGCCGCTGGGAAGGAGGCCCCTACCACGACATTCCCTTTAAGGAAGGCATAGAGGTAGTATTGCGCGATTTGTGCGCGGTAAAAAACCTGAACTGGAACGAGATTCAGGCAAAGATTTATCAATTGCTGGAAGAAGAGAAAGCAAAAAGCAACAAAGAAGCGGAGCAAAAAAGCAGCCGCACGGTGCAGTTGGTAGACCTGAGCAAGCTCAAAGATATGGGCAAAAAGAAGGAGGAGAAGGAAGCCGCCGAGAAAGAAGAGGCGCCCCAAAAGAAGTCAACCCAAAAGAAGTTACCCAAAAAGAAGTTAACTAAAGAAGAGCAGGCAGCACAGGAAAAATTGCGCAAAGCTGCCGAAGAAAAGGCAAAAAAAGCTGCGGCAAAAGAAGAGGAAGAGAGAAAGCTCAAGAAAATATTATCACCCTCCGAGGCCGAAAAATTTTGGGCAACGCCTTTGCCCCAGGGTTTTGCCTTTGCCCGCAAAGATATGGTGAAAAACATGGCGCAGATTTATACCTTGAGCAAGTGGTACATTATACAAATTGTAGAAAAGGCCGCCGAATTAGCGAAAGCGGATGAGTCGCATGAAACCAAGGCAAACGGCGATATAGAGATCAGGGCAAGCCACCTACAGGGGGCCATGGATGTGGTGGCGGCTGAGCTAGGCAAGGCAAAGGGCGAAAAGCTGGACCGGGATCATTTTCTGCGCCAGGACTTGAAAGAACAACGCCAAAAAGAGAAAGCAAAAGAGGCAAAACGCCGCGATGTGGTGCCTGGCTGGAAGACTGCCCCGCGTTATTGGGCAAATGCGGTTCCGGAGGGGTATGCTTACTCCCGCCGCGACTTGTCGAGCAATCTTGCCAAGTTCTACCCCAACATTTCGGTAGGGGCAATGGAAGATATTCTCAAGCAAGCTACTGAGTTTATTGGCAAAGACCAACCCCCGCTCATTGCCTACTCTGAACATATTCTGAAGGCGATTGAAAAGTATGGGCTGCAGTAGGTTTTAGCCTTTAGCTTTTGGCTCTTGCGGTGGCGGACGCACATTTTTTTTGGGGGGGGTAAGCAAAGCTTTTTTGGACAAAAAACACACCCACCCTCTGTTCTACTGCCTGCTTTTGGTTCTTGCGGTGGTGCGCATTTTCCAGGCAACACTTTCGCATATTTGCAAATTAGCCAGTGACAGGGGTTTCTTATAAGAAATGAGAAATTTCTCTGAAGTTTACAAAGTTAGAGGGCTCGATTGGGTGTGAAGAGCAGGCGAGAAAAAGCACCTTTTTCGCGCACGTAAAAGTCATCTGTTTTAACTTCGCAGACAAAATTTAAACAAGCGCTAAGTGATCTGGAAAAAATAAGATGTGCCAATTTAAGAAAATATATTGTTCTCAGACAATTCAAAAAAAACGGTGCATAGCCGAAGCTATGAAGCTTTTTTTTTGAGAAGAAGGAGGGCAATAGATACACTTTAATGGCTCAAATTATTTATGAAAGATCACTAAACCAAAACCTTTTTTTGCTTTATGTTTTTACCCGAAATAAAAAGCCTGCCTCACGAAGATATTTCTATCTTATTCAAACTTGACAATCATTCGCCCAACTATATAGTAGATTGTGGCGATGCCGGCGGGCTTACTGTAAAAGAATGCCAAAACACTGAAGCTATATTTATTAGCCATACCCACATCGATCATTTTATCAATTTTGATCAGATACTGCGTCATCAAATAGGCATAGAAAAACGGGTGGTCATTGTGGGGCCTAAAGATATTCACCTGCAGGTGCAAGCCAAAATACGGGGCTATAGTTGGAACCTGATCAAGCCAGGAGCCATTGTGTATGAAATAAGGGAGATCACCAACGAAAGCGAAATACAAGTATATGAACTAGAGCCCCCGGTATGGACACTGAAGCAGGTACACACCCTGCAAAGCAGCCGCAATCCAGTGTATGAGAATGCGCGTTTTAAGGTCAATTTTACCTTGCTAGACCACAAGTTGCCCACGGTAGCTTACCTTTTTAAAGAGGCTGACAGCGTAAAAATCAACCTGGAGCGAGCAGGCTTGAAAGGGGGCGCCTGGGTGCGAGTGCTCAAGCAAGCTTTTGAGGCGGAGCAAAACGACCAGGCTGTAGTTGTAGCGGGCAAAAGTTATCGTGCCGAAGCATTGTATCATTTGCTTGAGGTAAAAGCGGGCGATTCACTGGGAGTAATCATGGATCACGCAGCAAACGAAGCCAACCATCAGAAAATCAAAAACCTGTTTACGGCTTGTCACCAGGTTTTTATCGAATGTTTTTACAAAACCGAAGAAAAAGACCTGGCAACCCTCAACCATCATAGTTATGCACAAGCATCGGGTAGGATCATGCGTGCCTGTAGGGTGAAATCGGCCATACCTGTACACTTTTCGCGCAAGTATGGGGCAAAAGAGATTGAGCAGCTAGTGGCAGATTTTTACGCAGAAGCGAAATGGGCATAGCCCCGATAAGGTGCTAGGTGTACCACCCTGTGTAACTTTGTTGAGCTTATCACAGCAAGCTGCTGCCCTGATAAATATAAATCGGGATTTAGAAATAGATTCGGTTCATTTATGAATTCCAGATAAAAACCCCGAAAAGGTTTTAGGGACTAAGCTCTAGGTGCCCCGCAAGCGGGATGTCGGCATAGCCTCCGCTATACCCTAGACAAAACAACATACAGCTCAGGTGCTTGCACTCTCTGAAGACAAGCTCGGAGTTTTGAACCGTTGATGACTCGCATTGCATTGTATTCTTTTAGACAACTTTTTGATGTGGGAAAGATAAGTTACACCATTCCCAATAGCCAAAAAAACTATACATGATGACTAAAAAAACAGACGAATTTATTACTACCCTCGAAGCCGAGTTGCAGCGCCACGCCAATATGGAGATAGCCGCCCAACAAAAGGCATACATGAAAGATAATTTTGAGTTTTTTGGGCTTAAGGCGCCCCAAAGGCGAGCGGTACAAAAACCATTTTTGGCGAAAGCCCACCTGCCCTCCAAAGCCGAGGCTATAGAAATAGTAAAGGCATTATGGCAAAAGCCCCAACGGGAGTTTCATCATATCGCTCAGGAATTGCTTAAAAAGTACATCAAAACTTTTGAGGCAACAGACATCGAACTACTGGAATGGCTCATTGTGCGCCAGTCGTGGTGGGACACCATAGACTTTATTGCGCCCCGGTTGGTGGGAGGGTATATGAAAATGTACCCCAACCAGCGCCAGGTATGCATAGACCAATGGCTGGCTTCCGGTAATATTTGGTTGCAACGTGCTTGCGTATTGTTTCAGCTTAAGTATAAAAAAGACCTTGATACTGATTTTTTAGAATATGTCATTGGTAAACTCCTGGGGTCGCAAGAGTTCTTTATCAACAAGGCCATTGGCTGGATTTTGCGCGACTATAGTCGTATAGCACCTGATTGGGTAACCCAATTTGTACAAGATACCAAGGGCTTGCATTCGTTAAGTCGCCGCGAGGCATTGCGATTGATGAAGGATTAAGCGAGGGCAGGCATTGCTTCGCGAAAACCTGCCCCAAAAGCGCTTTTTAGGCATTTTAGCCACCTGAGGTACTTTACTTACCCTTGCTCACTTGCCATACTTTTACAATCAACTGGTAGTCATTTGCCTTGCCCGCCACTGGCTCAAGCTTTGCTTGCCCGCTCCAGTCAGACTGATCGTTGCCCTTAAAGCGCCACTTTGCCGTTTGCTTATCTATAGACAAAGTGTGGTGTGTATCATAGTGGGCAGCAATTGTTTCCCACACCTTGTCTACCTGGCGAGTGGTGAGTTGCCAGCGGGCATCCCACTGTGATACATCCCCCTGAGTTTGTTTAAAAGTAATGTGACTGCTTAACTTGCGTAGCTGCCTGATCAGTCTATGGGTTCCCCTGAGGTACTTGACATCGGCAAACTCGCCACGGGCAAACTTTTTTTCGGGTTGCCAGATGTACTCTATATGCAACGCAATTCTTTGGGCATTGCCTACACCTTGTTTTTTAGCCACCACCGCAAGCGCCGCGTCCATTCCTGCCGACAACCCCGCCGAAGTAATGATCTTGCCGTTGTCTACAAAGCGTTTGTCTGTCACTACTTTTACCTTAGGAAACTGCTTGCGGAGCTTGGCAAGCGAACGATGAAATGTGGTAGCTGTTTTACCATCGAGCAAGTGAGCCTCAGCCAATATAAAAGCGCCTGTGCATACGCTCATCAGGTTTTGGGTTTGAGGGTAAACACTGTTGAGCCAGGCAAGGGTTGCTTTGTCTTTGCGCGCAGCGTTTACCTGACCACCCGGCACTACCAAAATATCGGGTTGGGGTACATTGGCAAAGCTATAGTTGGGTTGTACCTTCATTTTAAAAGCAGTGCTTACCATCTGTCCGGTTTTCGATACTGTATACACGTCATATCCGGCTTGCCCAAATATTTCATAAGGGCCGGTATAATCTATAATTTGTACTCCGTCGAACAACAAAATACCTACTTTGGTGCGGGGCTTGATGGTGCTGGCTTTTTGCAAAGGCATTTGGCAATGAGGGCAACTGCCTGGCTTGTCAAAGTGTAGCCTGTCGCAGTCCATGCCACAAGGAGGGCACTTGTATTTTTCAGCCTGTACATTGGCTGGTTGTGCCTCAATGCAGGCGGTGGCGAGGCATAAACAAATGCCAGTAATTAAAAGTATCCAGAAGTTTTTCATGGGTAATGAGGGGCTTTAGGAACATGTTCAAAATAAGTGTCGAGATTGAGGACATAAACTCAAGGCTGGCTGAGGCACTTTTTGCAGGCGTAGCCATAGCTACGGCGAAAAAAGTAACGAAAGTCAGTAAAGAGGATATGTTCTAAACCGGACAGTTATTGCGATCACGTTCCTTAATAAAACAATGACCCAAATCACGGTAAACCCTTTGGCATAATCGTCTTAAAAAGCACCTGAAATACCCAAAAACCGAATTTGGGACTAAAAAGCAGTCAAATGAGACTTTTGTTTGGCTACAAAACTTTTAAGAATACAACCTCTTCACCCATTAATGACATACGCTCAATATTGATCAAATAAGTGGAAGTTTTTTGTGGGCTTTGTGCATGTTTTTTACCCGAAAACCACTAGCTTCATTAGCAATTATTATGATGCACCATCCAAAAAAATAATTGTTTTATGGATACAGAAATACTGGCAAGAATCCAATTTGCTTTTACGGTATCGTTCCATTATATCTACCCACCTCTAAGCATTGGGCTAGGCTTGCTCCTTGTGGTGTTTGAGTCGCTTTACCTCAAAACCAAAAATGAAGAATATCATCAACTTGCTAAATTTTGGACCAAAATATTTGCCCTTACTTTTGGTATTGGGGTAGTTACCGGAATTGTCATGGAGTTTGAGTTTGGCACCAACTGGGCGGTATACTCCCGATATGTAGGCGATGTATTTGGCAGCGCTTTGGCGGCAGAGGGCATTTTTGCTTTTGCCCTCGAAAGCGGTTTTTTGGGTGTTTTGCTTTTTGGCTGGAACCGAGTCAAGCCCTGGGTACATTTAGTATCTACTATAGGCGTGTTTTTGGGTTCTATGTTCTCGGCCATTTGGATAGTAGTGGCTAACAGCTGGCAACAAACTCCGGCGGGTTACCACATCGTAGGCAAAGGCATGCACGCCCGTGCCGAAATCACCGACTTTTGGGCAATGGTGTTCAACCCTTCAAGTGTAGACCGTTTGTTGCACGTATGGTTGGGAGCTTTTTTGGCGGGGTCGTTTTTAGTACTCAGCGTACACGCCTACTACCTGGTAAAGGGCAAGCATGTAGCCATCTCGAAACGGGCTTTCAAAATAGCTTTGATCGTTGCCATGGTGTTTTCTTTGGGACAACTTTTTACCGGGCACCACTCTGCCGAGGGGGTAGCAAAAAACCAACCTGCCAAACTTGCCGCCCTGGAGGGGCACTTTGACGCCAAGGCACCCGCCGACATGTATTTGTTGGGTTGGGTAAACAAAGAAAAACAAGAAGTAACCGGGCTCAAAATTCCGGGAGGCCTGTCTTGGCTGCTTCATTATGACACCAAAGCTCCTGTGGTGGGGCTCAATGCCTTTCCCGAAAAAGACCGTCCTTCACAAGTCAATGCTATTTTCCAGTTTTACCATTTGATGGTAGCCATTGGTATGACTTTGATCGGGCTTACAGTATGGGGGAGTTTTTTGTTGTGGCGGGGTCAATTATACAATAAAAAATGGATGCTTTGGGCATTTGTATTTGCCGTGTTTTTGCCCCAGGTAGCCAATCAGGTGGGTTGGTTTGCTGCCGAAATGGGGCGCCAACCTTGGGTAGTCTATGGTTTATTGCGTACCTCCGACGCATTTTCTCAGGCAGTGTCTGACAATCAAATCCTTTTTTCACTCATTTTATTTCTTATGGTGTATGCTTTACTCTTCTTTTTGTTTATCTATTTGCTTACCAAAAAGATCAAACATGGGCCTTAGGAATAGTACCAAAATAACCTGAGCCATTTGACTAACCTTCTAGCTCCAGACTTCTTGAAACTAAAATATTGCACCAAATTTGGCTCATTTTATTTGTTCCGTTTTACGTACGACAAAAGCACAACCGAACAAAGGCCTTTTACTCAGGTAGTGGGCAACGCTTTTACAAACAACAAAGATCAATAAACAACTATGGAAACTTTTTTAGGTATAGATTATCCCACCTGGTGGTTTTTGGTAGTAGGGGGGCTTTTTTCAGGGTATGCCATTCTTGACGGCTTTGATTTTGGAGCGGGTGCCTGGCATTTATTTTTCAAAAAAGAACAAAGCCGACGCATTGCCCTCAATGCCATTGGGCCAGTATGGGACGGCAACGAGGTATGGCTCGTGATTGGGGGTGGCGCCCTGTTTGCTGGATTTCCGGTATTGTATGCTACCTTACTTTCGGCCATGTATACCCCTTTTATGCTGTTTTTGGTTTTTATTATATTTAGGGCAATTGCCATTGAATTTCGCAGCAAAGAAGAAGGCAAACTTTGGCGTAAAACCTGGGATATATGCTACAGTGTGTCCAGTATTATGCTTGCTTTTTTGTTGGGGGTAGTACTGGGCAATGTATTGCAAGGCATTGCCATAGATGAAAAATACCAATACCAGGGCACAGGTTTCTTTGAGTTTCTCAATCCTTATGCCTTGATGACAGGCTGCACTACGCTGGCGTTGTTTATGGTACACGGGGCTATTTATCTTTTGCTCAAAACAGAAGGGCGCTTGTACGCCAAACTTACCCTTTTGCTCAAACGTGCCATCATAGGCTTTATGGTCATATTTGGCATTACCTCACTTTATACTTTGCTTTACATTCCTCACTTGTCCGATGATTTTAAATCTTCCCCTGGTTTGTTTATCGTACCTGTACTTACTTTTTTGAGCATAGCCAATGTACCCCGGCTTGCCAGCAAAAAAAACTACGGATATGCCTTCTTTTTTTCTTCGCTTACTATAGGTTTTCTGTTGGTACTGGTGGCCATAGAGTTGTACCCCACCTTGTTAATTTCTACCCTCAATCCTCAATATAATATAGATGTATACAAAGCTGCCTCATCAACCAAATCGATGGGCATTATGCTTATTTTTGTAGCCATTGGCGCTCCGCTTGTGTTGGGGTATACTATATTTGTCTATAAAACATTTAAAGGGAAAGTGAAACTGGATGAGCATAGTTATTAGCCCCGACAGGGGCAAGTCCCTAGATGCCGATGAATATCGGTGCTATTCCCTATTCCATAGGGAGCTACACTTTTGTATAATACTGATTTTCAGAAACTTATAAAAAACATAGTTAAAAGAACCAAACAACAAGCAAGCTACAAGCCCTTAATACTGTTGTTCCTCTACCGACTTGGTAATAGCCGCTTGTACTTTACCAGTGTGTGCTGTCGTTTTGTTCTCGATCAACATGACCAAACACTCGTTCTGAGACGATACCCGGTGTTGTAGCCCTTGGCTTACAATGTGCATATCGCCTTGGTGCATAGTAAAAGGCGTTTCGCCTTCAATTTGCATCAAAAGGGAGCCTTCTACAATATAAAAAAGCTCGTCTTCATGCTCGTGGGCATGCCAGGGAACTTCTTCTCCTTTGATCTTGGCAAGTTTTATATATACATCATTTACCTCACCTATAATTTTGGGTGAAAAATACTTTTCTACCTCTTGAAATGCTTCTTTTAAGTTTATCATCATTGTTTGGTTGATCGTTGGTGGTGGGCTTTCATAATTGGCTTTAAACAAAAACCAAAAAGTACGACCATTACCTCTGTGTTTGGTTAAAAAGCTTTTTAACTCCTCTAAAAGATGGTTTTTTTAGTTAGTTTTGTGCTGCATTTAATAAATTAACTCCTTTTTACCCATGAGCAATAATAAAGAGATTGTACCAGTAATTAGCAAGAAAGACCAAAGCCCTTTATCTAAGCTACAAAAACAATTTAATTATCGCACCAAACGGATCAAAAACCTAAAAAAGAAAATTGACTTGTTCAAGGAACGCATCGATACTTATACTGTGCGTTTTCACAAAGAAATTATGCCCATCGAAGACCAGATGGTAGAAGAAAAAGTGGCGTTTTTGAAAATACTCGACGAGTCATACACAGATTCATTTTTTAAGAAAAAAGAAAAAAAAATCATCAGCCAAATTATTGAACAAGAAGCTTTTGAGCTCATTCAACAGTTGGGTATGGACGAACTGATAGCGTTGCACGATAAACATGCTGAAGTAGACTATGCCACTAGTATACAAAATGATAAGGAGTCTGGCGAGGTGTTCGCCAAAACATTTATTGAAGAAATGTTTGGTGTAAAAGTAGACGATGTGGGTGACCTGGATAATCCCGAAGCTTTTTTTATCCTGCAAGAAGAGGTGATGAAACAAATGGAAGAGCGGGAGCAAGCGTATCGAGCGCAACGAAAGCAACGCAAAAAAACTACAACTCAGCAAAAAAAAGAAGACGAACGGGAGCAAAAGATGAAGGAAGAAGCACAAAATCTGAGCAAAACCAGTCGTACTATTTATACCAGTTTGGTCAAAGAGTTGCACCCTGATGCAGAGCAAGACGAAACCGAGAAAGCCCGTAAAACCGAGATTATGAAAAAGGTGACGGAGGCTTATAAAAACAACGATTTTTTTGAATTATTGCGCTTGCAAATTGAATACAAGCAAGGCGAGACTAACATAGAAAACCTACAAAATGATCAGCTGGTATATTACAACCAGATTTTGATGGAGCAAGTGCGTGACTTGCAGCAAGAAGAATACATGCTGATGTACCCACCTCCACCACTCAACCAGATTTTTCAGAGCATAGATATGACCAAAACTTATTTGAAAGATCAGTTTATGGTAGGAGTGCTCAGGGCAAACAATGAGTTGAAAATGTATAAGAACACCAACAAGTATGTGAGCGATAAGAAGAAGTTACGCAAATACCTCAAGGACTTTGTACAACAGCCCACCCCTGAAGAAGATTTTTTTGGTTTTGATGGTTTTTTTGAGGTATAACCTCGTGCCTTAGTCTTTCAATAAGTATACTATTTGGCGGTTAATACACCTCAAAAAAAAGCGCATGCCTGGTGCATTTGTTCATCTTTGGTGGGCGGAGAAATATGGATTAAAATTATGGACAAAACACTACCTATTATTAGCCAACAGGCAAAGTTGAACGACGCTCAGGCTACTTTTAATGCGTACATTTTGAAAATAAGTGAACTAAAGACCGAAATAGCCGAGGTAGAACGACAGATTGAAGCAGCTAAAGTACGCATAGACCAAGAAATAACGCCACTGCAAGAGCAGGTGATAGATTGCCGCCAGGCGTATGTAGAGCGACTGGACGAAGCCTGTGAGATGTTTTACTATAGTATGTATGAAAAACGCCAGATGACGGCAATGATTTTAGAGGAAGGTTTTGCTCTGATTAGTCAGGCAGGACGCAAACAACTAAAGCCCGTGTATGACAAATATGCCTCTACCCCTTATGATGCCCAGGAACAAGAAGCTAACCAAGCTGCCAATGAGTTTATCAGAGATTTTGTAAAAGATAGTTTTGGGGTAGACGCAGACGAACTAGACCTGGAGGATTGGGATAGTTTTAAAGAATTGAGTAAAAAATTGCCCAAAGCAGTCAGCGAATCGGAGGTTTTTTTGGCGGGTGCCGACCTGAAAAAACAAAGCCGTACCTTGTATACACACCTGGCCAAAACACTGCACCCCGATGCAGAAGCTGATGTGACCAGGAAGGAAGAAAAAAACGAGCTGATGCAACAACTCACCAAGGCATACAAGGCAAACGATTTTTTTGAATTACTGCGCATGCAAACCCAATATGCAGGCAAAGCAGCCACCCTAAAACTAGACAAAGAGCAGTTAGAAGCATATAATGAAACACTTAGGCGGCAGGTAATGGAGCAGGAAATTCAGCTTAAAATGTTGAAAAATCCGCCCGAACCCATGCTCAATATATATGCTGACTATTGCGGGAGCTCTGCCGAAGAGGTGGCACAAAAATTTGCCGAACAACGGGCTGTTTGGTTAGAGGATTTGCATCATCATGTAGTTTTTTTGAGGCAGATAGAAGACCGTTATGCACTGCGACGTTATTTGCGCGGCATGCGCCACGAAAAACCCCAAAAAACCGAAGAAACCTTTACATTGTCTGATGTTTTTCCGATGCTTAAATTTTGGGGACTTTAACAGTTTAAAAAAGTATGCATGCCAGCCAAAAGCTTTTGCGAAAGCTTCCTAAAGCTTCTCTTCCTCTACTTTTTCCCACACCTCATTTACGTGTGTATGGAAGGTAGCAGGTGCTTGAATAAAAGTACCTGCCTTACGAGTACTTTTTATTACATAAGCATCTTCTTGGGTACCCGTGCGTAGCCTGGTAGTCCCATGCATTTCATACATTTTCTTTGCTTCTATCATCCGTAGTGTCAGGTTAGCGGGGCTTACGTCGCTTCTGCAATAGTGCTTGTAGGTAAGAGTTACCTCGGCTTTTCCGTTATTGTTTACATCGGTAATGCTAAAACCTTGGGGCAGAAACTCAGCCAACACATCAAAAGGACCACACTTTTCAATCCAATAATCTCGACGATAATTGATATAAGAGTCGTGTTTTTTTACCCAAAAATAAGCGTGGGCTTCTGCGCTTACCATGGGCTCCTCTATCAGGTGCCCGCTGGTATCAGTTTTACCTTTTTTCTCTTCTATTTTGCCTGTCTCGGTCAATAGTACCCAATGCTCGCCCCCTTTGTCGCGCCAATGCCCGCCGTTTACCAGTTTACCCTTATACTTTTGCATGAGCTTGGGGAGTTTGTTTTTATCAAAAGGCAGTATCTCCAGTTTTATCGAAGGATTGTCTCCTTTTACGTCCTGAAACAAGGCTTCCTCCTTCGTCGTTTGAGACTCATCTGTCTTGTCTGTTTTGGGCTTAGTGGCCACTGTATCGTTGGTAGTTGTTTTTTTCTTTTTTTTGCCATTGTCGCAGCCTGCGGTTAGCCCACCTGCCAACAGTAATACAATCATTGCAAGTTTCTTCATAGGTGTATCCATATTTGGTAATAAAAAAACCGAAAGACCTAATATATTGTCCTTCGGTTATTAAATCCAAAAATGTGCTCGTTTTATTTAGTTGATCGCCCCATCTGAGAAGGCAATAGTAGACCAACTAAAAAGCGGCGAGGTAAGTAGCAGCAAGTAATTAGCCATAAGCTACAAGTAAGGGTAATTCATAATATGGCTGTTACGCCTACTCATTAGGTATATTTAATTCTGCCTCGGTACTTACTGGCTAAAACTCAAATTCAAACTCCTCTTCTGCCTCCTCTTCACTATTTACAATGTCTTCGACAAACTCATCTATTTGTGCTCTGGTTACATTAGGCATACATATAATGTGTGACATGTCGCCTTCGGTGGCAAGTTGCCATTTTTGCTTGATGCTTTCTGTAGTTTTGGGTAGCACCACCGTAATTGCTTCGGGGTTGCGCCAGGCAGTGATGCCAGCTTCCTTCAATTTGTTTTCGCAATAGCGGGCAATGTCGAGGCTGTACAGGTAGCGTGCCCTGAGTCCTTCTTCTCCCATTTTTTTGAGACCATACCACAAAAACAATGGACTGTGCCCATTGCGCGACCCAGTAATGGTAGTGTCTAGCGAGCCTATATAAGAAATGCCCTTGGCTATGCGGTCGCGATTAGATTTTTTGGTAACAATGACTCCACACGGAATGGGCGAGCCTACAAACTTGTGCCCACTAATAGAGATACTGTCAGCACCGTCTTTAAAATCAAACGGTAAGCGAGGCTCTATAAAAGCCCCAAAAGTACCCGCCAAGGCTCCGTCGCAGTGAATGTAGTGATCTTGAATTGCCAGTTTTTTAAGAATACCCTTAAGCCTTGTTACATCATCTTTGGCTTCGTGCATGGTAGTGCCAAACGTAGCAAGCACAATGGCGGGCTTATGGCGATTCATTCTCACGGTGTTTTCAAAATCTTCGTAATCTATTTCTCCGTTGTCTTGCGAGCGGATAACAATGCTTGGAATGTTGAGTAAGTGAATATTTTTTCGTACACTGTAATGGGTAGACCCTGAATAATAGACCATTCCTTTGGGGTACATTTCGCGCGCCAGGTACAAACCATACAAATTACTCTCTGAGCTACCATTGGTTACATACCCCCAGTAGTCTTGAGGGTTGGCACGAAACAACTTGGCAAAAAAGCGTATGACTTCGCGCTCCAGTTCGTGGGTTTGTACCCGGTAGGTGCTGCCTTGTTCGTAGGGGTCGCCTATGTTGTTGATCGGAAAGTTTAAAAAGTGGTTAATTTCAGAAAAATCAAAATCCTTGGACACCGGATAGCCCAAAAAATAGTCGCGTGCCAGTTCTATGTGTTGCTCTAATGTTTGCAGACGTTGCTGATCGGCAATAGTTAAATCTTTTTTAGTGAATGTAGTAGTCATACCTTTAAACCATTTATTTTTCTACAAATTTAGTTATTACAGGTTTAAAAATTATTATAATATTGAAAGTTGAAAAATAAATCTGTTAAAATGGATTTTAGCCATTTTTGTTTATTGATTTATTATATTTAAATTTCAATCTTAGAAAAATATTCTGCCATGGATGCAATTGATAAAAAAATACTGATGCAACTACAGCAAAACGCTAAGCAAAACAACAAAGAAATTGCCGATAAGGTAGGGCTTTCAGTATCGCCTACTTACGAAAGAATAAAAAAACTAGAGCAACAAGGGTATGTCAAACAATATGTGGCTATTTTGGACGGTCAGAAGGTAGGCAAACCCATCAAGGTATATTGTCAAATTTCGCTGGCAAATCACGCCCGCCCTCTGATAGAAAACTTTAAACAGGCAATTGCCCGGTTACCCGAAATTATGGGATGTCAGCATGTATCGGGTAACTATGATTTTTTGCTTAAAGTGGCAGTGAGCGACATGAACGAGTACCAACGCTTTGTGATAGACAAGTTGTCGGTGATAGAGGGCATATCCAACGTACAAAGCTCATTTGTGATGGAGGAAATAAAAAACGATACAATGTATCAGCTGTAAAGCAACAAGAGCTTTTTAATTACGAATGAATCAATTACGAATGGTTTAATTACGAACCGACCAGAGGGAGCTCTGCCTTGGCTAATTACGAATGGGTGCAAGCGTAGTTAATTACGAGTTGAACAATTACGAACCGACCGCAGGGAGCTCTGCGAAGCTAATTACGAATTGGTCAATTACGAATTACGAATGCATCAATTACGAATGAATCAATTACGAACCGACCGCTGGGAGCTCTGCGAAGCTAATTACGAATTGGTCAATTACGAATTACGAATGCATCAATTACGAATGCATCAATTACGAACCGACCGCTGGGAGCTCTGCGAAGCTAATTACGAATTACGAATGAATCAATTACGAATGGGCGCGAAGCGACACTAAAAAACTATGGTCTACGGACTCCCGACTCTGGACTAAATTACGAATGAGCGCAAAGCGCAGCTAAAACTACAGATTACCGATTCCTAACTAATTCGCAAATATGATAATTTAAAGCTAAAGGCTCAAAAGGCTAAAGGCCCACTACAAACAGTTAAACAAAAGCTAAAGGCTAAATGCCAATCGTAGCTCAAGAAAAGGCTAAAAGCCCACTACAAACAGCCAAACAAAAGCTAAAGGCTAAAACCCATCGTAGCTCAAGAAAAGGCTAATGGCTAAAGCTAATCGTAGTTCAAAAAAAGGCTAAACCACACAAAAAACATTCAATTAAACCAAAATAAATATGACATACTCAAGAAAAGAACTCATTGAAACCCTAAAAAAACACCAACACAACTTTGCCTCTACGGTGCCGGTAGACTTTCAGAAAGAAGACTTTCTTACTTTTGATTTTTCGGCAAACAACCCTGAACTTAAAAATGCTGACTTTAGTACGGTAAAAAAAATGGACGATTATGTATGGGGCAAACTCAAAGAAGCCAATGTAAGGGTAGCCGCCGGAGGCTACAACGAAGAGCGGGTGATATACCAACGAGGCGAGCAGTACCACTCTACCGACGAGGTACGCTCTATTCACCTCGGTATAGATATTTGGATGCCTGCCAACACCCCGGTTTTTGCGCCGCTCGAGGGTAGGGTACACAGTTTTAAGAACAACAACAATTTTGCTGACTATGGGCCTACCATTATTTTAGAGCATCAATTAGAAGGACTTACTTTTTATACCTTGTATGGGCACTTGAGCCTGGAGTCGTTGGATGGCAAATACGAAGATCAGAAGGTAGCGCAAGGCGAACAAATAGCTACTCTGGGAGTGGCTGAAATCAACGGCAGTTGGACACCCCATTTGCACTTTCAACTCATTACCGATATGTTGGGCAAAAAGGGAGATTTTATTGGGGTAGCCAACAAGTCGGAGCGCGATTATTACCTGGAGGTATGCCCCGATCCTAATTTGGTGCTCAACATTCCTTTTTAGTTGCTTATCTGGCGCAAGTCTCCAGACTTTATGTTAATTTAACTTCGATCGGGCGTGGAGACACCGCCCGAGGCGATAGAAGCTCCCAACTTCTATATACCGATTTTATAAGTATTTAAAAATCAATGTATTATAAAACAGATAGCAGGCTTGTGCCTTTTTATTGAGAAAGCGTACCGCTTTCACGTTTTTGCAAAAAACAAATAGACAATCTTGAATTTACTACATCAGGCACAAGCCTATAGTTCTCCGAGAGCAAGCTCGTAGTTGTGAGCCAAACTTGATTCAGAGAAGTTAAGTTGGTGAAGCTTTACCCCACTCCGCAGCACGGAAAGGCTAATAGCTTTAGGCTATAGAAGCTCCCAACTTAACATCAGAACCTAAGGACTCCACCAAAAAAACTTCCTTGGTTTGAGCCATTCCCATGTATTTGTGCGTGTAGTAGTTGATCGCTTTTTTAGGCGACTATCTATCAAATAGGGTTTAGTTTTTAAGTTTAGATTGTTAAAGCCTGTCCATTTTAATATGGGCAGGTTTTTTTTATTGGGTGAAGGTAAACCTTAAAGCAAGATGTGGTGGGGTGTCTTTAGCTTAGTATGAAGGAATTGTTATCATTTATTAATAAACAATTATACTATCAGTCAAAAAGTTACTATTTGTTCTAGGAAATGTTACTTTTAGTCATCAATTAAAAATTAAACATCTTCTAAACAAAATGAAAAAACATTTCTTAACCCTTTGTCTGGTTTGCCTGACTTGCCTGGGGGCAATGGCAGCAACCAGCGTGTATTTACAAAACAATACTGAGCTGGAGCTAAACATCACTTACCAAAGCGCGGGACGAACGCTGACGCTCAATAAACAGTATGGTTTGCCAGTGAAGTATGTGCCTGCTTACGGGCGCAAACGTGAGCTTTTGTGGACCAATCGTAACTCTGGCATTTCTAATGGAGTAGATTTTTGGCATTACCTGACGGTTACCACCGGCAACCATCGGCTACGGTTGGGGGTCAAGCTTAATGGCAACTGGATAGGAAGCACTATGTGGTCTGAATTTGCCGTGTTTGCCGCAGGAAGCAACCAAGCAAGCACTCAAACCGGGCTGCAAAGCAATCGTAGCATCCATCGCCGTACTTTTATGATGCAGGGCAAGCGTTACCAGCTTTCTATGCGTATGGTATACACGGGTGGCTACGACGACATTGTGTATGTATTGGATGAGTTAGACTATAACCCAGTACCTGGGGCAGACTATGCCAATCCACATACGCTCAATGTGGTGTCTTATAACTTGTATGGCTTGTTTGCCGGAAGCATTTGCAATCGACACGCCTTTGCCGCAAAACGCCTCCAAAACTTTGAGGTGGTAGGTTTTCAAGAGGCTTTTGACAACGAGTGTCGTCAACAACTGAAAAACAACTTACAAGCCAGCGGCTGGAGCACTACCAAGGTAACCGACGCGTCGGGTTTTCCTGAAGATGGCGGTAGTTTTATTGCCTCAAGGTACCCTATCATTGCCCAAGACCAGGTAGTGTTTAGCTCTAACAACTCTTGCAACTTTACCCAGGCAAACTTGTTTGCGGCAAAGGGAATCAACTATGCTAAAATCAATAAACACGGGGTAATGTACCATGTGTTTAACACCCACCTGTATGCAGGCTCAACGAACACCTGCCAGGAGGTACGCCGCGACCAACTTACAGTCATGAAAGCCTTTGTTTTACGCAAAACCGGGGGCAAAGGCAGAATCATTATGTTGGGTGACTTTAATATAGGAGAGGACAAGCAAAACGATTTGCGCACATTTTTGCAAGCTTTTATCCCGGCAAGGGAAGGCCCCATGCCTTATACCATTGGGGCAGAAAATGTGTATGGTGGCGACAAACAGAAGTTAGATTACGCTTTGTTTTGGGACTATACCAACGCTGCCGATGCTCAACTGTATGAGCCAGTAACTCATTTTCAACGCACCTTTTGTCCCAGGGCTACCATGGTAAACAATGCCAACCAAGGTGAAAATACCGAGTGGCGAGATGTGTTTGCCGACTTGTCTGATCATTACCCAGTGTATGGGCGCTTTGTGTACAATGAAGTAGCAGGGCAAAAAAACAGGGCATTGGATGGGGCGATTCCACAGGCAGTAGCAACGCCTATAGTGGGCACAGCGGCTCACCAACGAGCCACCCAACAAGTTGTTCAGCAGGCAATAGACGCAGTAGCTATAGAAGTGTTTCCTAACCCTATCCAACATAAAGGTCGTTTGCAGGTAAAACTACCGAATAGCCTGCAAAAAAACGTGTATTTTGAAGTAGTCAGTGTGTTGGGGACAACATTTACCCCTCAGGTAAGCAAAAGCAGCAGTGCCAATGTATGGCAACTAGATGTGAGCCATTGTCAGCCAGGGTTGTATGTATTGCGGGTAGTGGGTGCCAACAAACAACAATATACAGTGCGCTTTGCGATCAACTAATCAAAACTCTTTTGGCGCGCATTGGCAATGCGTGCCAATTTTCTACACTATCTGGCGCAAGCGTCTCTCGTACCGAAAGCATCGGTATTTATAAACTTATGCCCTTTTATTGAGAAAGTTTCAAAACTCCAAGCTTGTCCTCGGAGCAAGCTTGTCATACCTGGCAGGTATAAAACATCATTTTTTTTTGAGAACCCCCTCTGAAGCTTGCAAAGTTCGAGGTTTCGATCGGGCGTGGATACACTGCCCAAGGCAGGGGTGCTGATAATCAATTATTCAACATTAGGAGTGTTCAGAGAAATTTTTTAACATATATTGATTGGTTCATCTTCATTCTCCTTATATCTAAATTTATGGGTAAAGTTAGCGTTTCGGATTTATTTTCCCTTCTACCTGATGATTTGCTTGATAACTTAAGTCAGTCTACTGATGTAGATAAGTGGGTAAGCAAATTACCAGGCAAACTATTTATTAAGCTACTGCTATACAGCGTGTTAAACAATGAGCGTCTTAGCCTTCGGGAAATATCATCTGAGATGAGCAATCCTATATTTCAAAGTTTTTCATCTGAGATGGTCGAACAAATGGCTGGTTGGACTGGTATTCGGGAACGTTTGCGGCATATCAAGCTTCCTTTTATCGAGCAGGTATATGAACATTTTTTTGCAGAAGCTCATGCTTTATATGGAGAGAAAAAGCTTCTTGATTACCATATCAAACGTTACGACTCTACTTTGATTAAGGTATTTGGTCATTTATTACAAGGAATGAAAGTAGGTAATACATCTAAAAATAAATTTCAAGTAAAACTGACTACTGAGCACACTGATGGTTTTGGTCTCCGTGTGAGTTTCCATCAAGATCAGGCTCATTTAAGTGAAGAAACCGCCTTGCAAGAACAAATTAATCTGGGAAAACACAGTTCCCAAGATATTATAGTTTTTGATAATGGTTTGAAAGGGCGTCGTAAGTTTAAAGATTTTGATGAAGCATCTATACAGTTTGTGACCAATATAGGTAAAAAGCCCCGTTATCAGGTGAATCGTCCTCATCAGCTCCTAGATCGCCACCACCCTGATTTAGACTTTATACAAGACAGTGTTGTACAATTATTTGAGCGTGGACAACCTACCAATTCAATGGAGCATGAGTTTAGGTTGATAGAGTTTAGAGTTAAGGAAACGGGGAAGCACCTTTTTATCCTGAGCAATCTTTGGGATTTACCCGCAGAAGTGGTGGCTCAGGTTTACTTGATGAGATGGGATATAGAAGTGATTTTCAGGTTTTTAAAACAAGAAATGAACCTTACACACTTTGTTTGTAATGATCTGAATGCTATAAAAGTAATGATTTATGTAAAGCTTATTGCAGCAATGATGATCCTTATTTTTAAACAAAAAAATGCCATCAAAACATATAAAAGAGCCAAAAAACTCTTTTTGGAAGACATCTATCTTTTGATTATAGTAGAAATGATGGAAAGTCCAGACCTGAGTCAATGGTTTCTAAAAAAAGCAAAAAAAAGACTGAAAAGAGAATAGATAATATTTCTCTGAACAGCCCTAATTCAACATTGAAAAATAATAAGGCTATACGGATTTAAGGTTGAAATGCGGGGCGTTTTTATTCACCCCCTAAAACCCAGTTTGATAGCCCGCTTATATCTAAGTGATCTGGAAAAAATAAGATGTGCCAATTCAAGAAAATATATTGTTCTCAGACGATTCAAAAAAAACGGTGCATAGCCAAAGCTATGAAGCTTTTTTTTTGAGAAGAATGAGGGCAATAGATACACTTTAATGGCTCAAATTATTTATGAAAGATCACTCACACCAATATACATCGGCACCTAAGGATTTGCCCCTATCGAGGCTATGCATCATTGTTTAATATTCGTTTGGCACCAATAAACACCTTGTAAGCAGGTTGTTCCAGAAAATGCTCCAGTGTCCAGATAACCGCCGTATGGTTGACTTTAGACAAGTGCACTGCTTGATTGTTGCCTATATATACGCCTACGTGGGCACCCCACGAGTTAGGAGTTTTGTTCCATAACAAAATGTCTAATGGCTGTAGATGAGTTACTTGCTGGGTATGTATGGTGTCTTCCCACAAATCGCTTGAGCGAAAATCGGGCACTTTCAGCCCGTGGTGACGCAACAGCTCGTAGGCAAACACCTGGCAATTGGCACCACCCTGCAAGCCGTTTACTTTGGGCGACCCAGGGTAGTGAGCACCTTGGTAGGTAACCTCAAAAAAATGAGGAGGAATGTCTATCATAGTATAGAGTATAGGTGTATGTTTTCTTAAAACAATAGTCCATAGCGCCTGCAGGGTTCTAGCGGCTAGGTGCTAGGTTCTAGGTACCCTGTTTAACTGCGTTGAGCTCATCACAGCAAATTGCTGTAGATTCGGTTCACAGGTAACTACACTTTTTTATCACGTTGATTTTCATTGACTTATGAAAAGCGTAGTTAAAAGTCGGTAAACGATAGTTTTTTCTTGAGCTACGATGAGCCTTTAGCTTTTGTTTGGCTGTTTGTAGGGGGCTTTTAGCGTCGCTTGAGCCAATTCGTAATTCGTAATTAAAAAGCTTTGCGCCCATTCGTAATTCACCTCATTAAATAAAAAAAAGCTCCTTTGTAAACACAAAGGAGCTTTTTGAAACTCGCCGTAAGTTATCAGGCTAGTAAACTATTAATCGACGAGTAATCAACTCTTTTCCTATTTTTATTTTTAGGGTATAAACACCCGCTACCAGACCACCCACCGGCACCCGAACTTTGCCATTTTGTAAGGCGGGGGTTAGCTCCTGTACTTTTTTGCCCTGTCGGTCAAACATTTGCAGGCTTACTTTCTCGTGCTTTGCCCTGGTGCCCAACAATACCGTCAAAAAAGCACTGCCCGACACCGGGTTAGGAAACATCACCACCCGCTCCTGGGTAGGATCTTCGGACAAAGCAGACACCAGGTTCACCGTCAGGGTATGCGCCACATCCGGGGCAGCTTCATGGGCGGCATCTCCAGCCTGGCTTGCCGTAATGGTGGCAGTGCCTCCTCCTACAATAGTGGCCATATTTCCCGAAATAGTCACTACCTCGGTATTGCTACTCGTAAAGGTGACAGGATTGCCCGAAGCACTCCCGGTGGCCATCAGCTCAAAAGGGGGGTCACCCATGTTTTTAATGGCATGGTCGCCCAGGCTAAAGCTAATCGTCTGAGTTTTTTTGGTCACTGTCAATGTACGGGCAATGGCGGGCGCAGACGCATACTTTTCATTGCCTGCCTGATTTGCCGTAACGGTGGCGGTGCCTGCCCCTACAATGACTGCCAGGTTCCCCGACACAATCACCACCGAAGCATTGCTGCTACTAAAGCTTACTGCCAAACCTGAGCTGGCGGTGCCAGTAAGGGTAAACACAGGAGCCCCCACCTTTTTGCTGGCATCGCTGCCCAGATCAAAGCTCACTACCTGGGCGTGTTTGTTTACGGTCAATGTACGGGCTACTGCGGGGGCGGGGGCATAATTGTCGTTGCCTGCCTGGGTTGCCGTAATGGTGGCAGTGCCTGCCCCTACAATGGTAACAAGGTTTCCGGAAATGGTGGCCACCGAAGTATTGCTACTACTAAAGCTGACCGCCAAACCTGAACTGGCAGTGCCAGTAAGGGCAAAAGCAGCCTCGCCCACCTTTTTGGTGGCATCGCTGCCCAAGCCAAAGCTAATCGTTTGATCGTTCCTTACTTTTCCGGTCAGTTGAAGCCCAAAACTAGCGTGCACCAAGTTGTTGCTCAAAAAGCTCAAAGCCCCGGCTTTGTCGCCCGGACTGCTGGTATTCATAGCCACCTGGATCACAATACTGTCTTGGCCGGGCACTGTCAGCGAAGAAGCATCGGCAGTGCTGAAGTCGCCTGTTACCTTTAGGTTGGTGAGTAAAAGGGTGTCTTTCCCCTTATTTTTGATGACAAACTCCAGCTTTTTGGTAGCATTCAACACCTGGCTGCCAAAATCAACCTTGCTTTTGTTGGCCACCACCGCCACCCCTTGCTTTACCTCCAAAGGGGGAAGCAAAGGAGTAAGTTTACGTAGGGCATCATTATCCCAATCTGTAAAATATACATTCCCTAATGCATCTACTGCTACTCTGAATGGGTAGTTAATTCTGGCACTTGTCGCCACTCCTCCGTCGCCGCTGTAACCGCCTGCGCCCGTACCCGCAATGGTAGTAATGATGCCCGTGCGGGCGTCTACCTTGCGTATGCGGTCATCCAAAACATCGGCGATGTATACATTGCCTGCGGCATCAATCGCCAGGCCTTTCGGATTGCGAAGGCTTGCCAAGTGGGCAGGTCCTCCGTCATTGAGTGCGTTGCCATCGCCCGCAAAAATGGTGATACTGCCTGTAGTAGCATCTATTTTACGAACGTACTTATCAACATCATTGACGGCATAAATATTGTTGTTGGCATCCAAAGCTATATCGTAGACATCGCCCATGATTTTTTTGGTAGAGATTACCCCAGTGGTGATGTCTACCTTTCTAATGCGGTCATTTCTATGATCTACTATATAGATATTGCCCGCAGTATCCAGGGCAACATCGCTTGGAAAATGTAGTTGAGCAGCAGTTGCCTGCCCCCCGTCTCCGGCAAACCCTCGATTGCCATTTCCGGCAATGGTGCTAATCACGTGGGTAGTGGCATCTATTTTACGCACCACATCATTGCTCCCATCAGCAAAATAAACGTTTCCGGCAGCATCTACTGTGATGCCCGTTGGATAATCTAACATGGCAGCGGTGGCGGGTCCTCCGTCTCCGCTATAGCCCTCGGTGCCCGTGCCCGCTATGATGGTACGTACGCCTGTAATGGCATCCAAACGGTATATCCGATTTCGCTCCGCATCGGTTACGTATACATTGTTCTGGGCATCTACCGCTACCCCCCAAATATTGTCGTAATTAGATAAAACCGTGTTGATTTTGTACTGGTTTTGCCCCGATGCCTCAAGGCTAACGATACACAAAAGTGTAATAAAAAAATAGTATATTTGTTTCATTGTATGATGTTTTGTTGTCAAGCCAAGCTTTGTATAAAATGGTTATTTTCGAACAGTTGTCCGGGTGATTTCACGAATTCGAGTGGGTCTGGCTTCTGTTACCTGCTTTTTGTTGTGGGCGCCTGTAGCCAAGTGAGCCGGGCTAAAAAACCTGGCATGGTTGACTATCCGTTTGTTTCTATCGTCATCCAGAGTATCTGTGGCTACACTGGTGTCCACCACGCCCGTTTGGGCAGACGCCTTGCGCAACTGGCGCTTATGATAATCTCCGATATATACTTGTTTCATGAGCAGTGATTGATTTAAATAATGATTGATTCAATTTAGATTTTTAACAACACCACCTGATACCTGATTTGTGTGCTGTATTTGTTTAGTCGGATCAAGGGCGGCAAAAGACGCAACCTTTTTCAAAATAATTTTAATTTTTCCAACTCCCTGAGTAATTCCTGCGGCTGTTTTACATCCATTCTCAGGTGATAGTCCACTATCTGCCCCTTATCGTTTTGTTCTACTTCAAAAAAATTACTGAATGCTTCTTTAAATTTTTTTCGCGCCCGCTGGATGCGTGACTTGGTGGCCGTAAGGGTTAAACCAAGCCTTTGGGCTACCTCTTTTTGGGGTATTTGCTCCAAGTCGCTCAACAACAACGGAGTACCATATTCTTTGGGCAAATAGTGTTCAATAATAAACTCAGACAATTTGTAAAGAGGGGTAATGGTTGGTGCTTCCAGTATACCCTCGGGTATGTCGTGGGTAGTCAATCGTGCGTGTACCTCATCTTTGCGGTAAAAATCTATGATGGTGTACCGGGCTACCTGAAAAAGCCAGGTCTGGTAGTTTTTTATTGGGTATTGTTGCACCAATCCCTGGTGAAGTTTAATGCCTACTTCCTGCAATATGTCTTTGCACAAGACATCGTTATGCACCTTTTTTTTGATAAGGCTTAACAATAAATGTTCATTCTGATTCCAGATTTTTTCAAATTTCATCCTGATTGTATTTTTGGTTAAAGCATAGTTGTATTATACAATTATTAAATCGCATTTCTATATTATATGTATAATACAACTTACCTGATAAGTGTAAATAAAAAAGACAGCAAAGCTGGTTGTTTATGAAGACAAAAAGAAACCAACAAACCCTAAGAGCAGGTGGTCATTTGTGGATAAACTTAAGCGCAAATCGGTGAAAATGGTGGTCACTAAGGGCAATAATAAACCCACAAACATTAAAAATAAATGATGATTTGTGGGTGTTTTTTAGCATTCAATTGTGTTATAGTGTAATCTTTTATTGATATTTTTTAATGGTCAAATCTATGAGAAATGCCTCAATATACGCAAGTAGTTTTATAGCAAGCCGCAAAGGTTTTATACCAATACGGCGGTTAGACAAGCTTTTGCAGACGGTTATTTTGCTAAAAGTAGTACTATACAACTATATAACTCCATACACTACTACTCACCTACTACCACTTGTTGGTGTTAAGAAATTGCCTTTGGTGAGTTTGGCGGTCTGAAGTGTAGACTCATTGGAAACCTTGCCGGAAACTGACTGGGGAGCATTCTCAAATATGATAAGTAAGTTTTGAAGCAAAAATCCACCACTTATTTCTTTTTTTGCATATATGAGAAAACCTGATTTTCATTGTATCTTTTTGGACAATGGTCT
The DNA here is from genome assembly GCF_000169175.1 of Microscilla marina ATCC 23134. Taxonomy (NCBI): domain Bacteria; kingdom Pseudomonadati; phylum Bacteroidota; class Cytophagia; order Cytophagales; family Microscillaceae; genus Microscilla; species Microscilla marina. The sequence continues at coordinate 87,830 of NZ_AAWS01000018.1, read as the reverse complement.
ATTTATTATTGTGTTACTATTACGCCACAAAGAAACAGCGTATCATCTGTAAATGAAAGTAGTTACATTTGTAGCCATTAGTTACACAGATGTTACTATTGCTGATTTTCAAGTCATTAAAAATGAAAAAAAATAGTCCTTTGACGAAAAAATCCTGTACATTGTCTCCACTGGTCTAAGTTTTTTGCAACTTAAGCGTTAACTTTCGTTTAAAAACAAGAGAAAATCTTGGCACTATACATATCATTATGCCTACTCTACCCCACTATTTTTTCGCCTCGGTTTGTGTCTCTACCATAGCCGTCAGGCTACTATTTTTTTACTAGTACCCAAGTTTTGGCGATTTTCGATCAGCTCGTGAAGACACCATAGCCGTCAGGTTAAGCAAACAAGTGTAGAAAATTCACCCTAAAAATACCGCCATTACCTCAGCGAGTGTCTCCACTCGCCGATTGAGTCTCTAAAAAAAGCGCCCAAAGACAGTCTGGTCTCTTGTGAAGACACAAGCGACGGCGGAAAAAAGAGGCTAACCTGACGGCTATGGTGAAGACACGAGCTGAGGCAATGACGGTACACTTAAGGCATTGGAGACCTTTTGCCTATAACAGCCTGCGTCAAAAATACATGGGGCATGCTGCTACTTATAAACCCCTCTCCATAAAATTTCCTTTTTCCCCTCATATCTTTTATATTGAAAACATTACTCACTGAATGACCACCAGATAACTATTCATAATGAAGTACAAGGTTTTATTTGTTTTGCTCTGGCTTGCTTTGCCCGCTTTGCACGCCCAACAATTGTCGTTTGCGGCAAAAGAAGTAAGGCAGGAAATATGGGGCACGCCTGACGCTGATTTTACCGCCACTGCCGCGCCCACCAAATGGAGCAAAGAATCGGCGGTAATATTGGGTAAGAGTTTTAGGTTTGAGTATGGCAGAAAAAGTGGTTCACAAAAAATTTATAAGCGCATTTATTTGCGCGAACGCATCCAACTGATAGATAAAGCCGCAGTAGAAGAATATTCTGAGTTTACTTTTAAACAAATAGACCATACCTGGGGCGACAAACTCTATTTTGGCATCAAGGTGATCAAACCCAGTGGGGTAGAAAAAGAAATTCCGCTGAGCGAATCGGTCAAGATGCAAACCCAAAAAGGCAGTGAGACGGTGTCTTACCAAAAACTGGCGATTCCTGACCTGGTGCCGGGCGATGTCATAGATTATTACATTTTCTCGAAAGAGATTCTAAGCGCTGCCACTACTACCCAACTGCCCGAAATGTCTATTTTGCTGGCGGGCGACTACCCTACGGTGCGCCAAAAAGTAGTGCTGGCTATAGACCCCAACATTTACCTGAATGTGCGGGCTTTGAACAATGCCCCTGACTTTGTGTATAATGAGGAGGAAGATTTGTATTTGCTGCGCGATGGCAACCGCGAAAAGTTGAGCAAGTCGCTGTGGTTTATAGAGCAGCGATCGGTGCCCACGGTCAGGTTTCAGGTATTTTTTAGCCCTCAGAAATTTACTGGCAAAAAGGGCAAGCCTAAGTTTAGCATTACCCCGGCAGATGTGCTCAACTCTATGCAAGAGTACCCCAAAAAAAGCAAGGCAGCGGTTGATTTCTACAAAAAATTTAAGGCTTACCTAAAAGCCAGCAACAAGCGAAAGCTAAGCAATGAAGAAAAACTAAAAGAGGCTTATTATTTCTTTAGGCACCAATACCAAATAAGCATGCTTGAGCAAGCCATTGTGTTTCAGAAGGTAGACTTGAGCCGTATCAAAACAGACAAGGACTTTGTAAACATCATGGCATATTGGCTAAACAAGTACAAGTTTGAATACGAAGTAGTGGTGGCGGTGTCGCGCAAGATTGCCCGCCTCGCCGACTGGATCATTCCTCAGGAAGCCTCTTTGCTGTTGAAAGTCAACGGCAAACAAAGCTATTATTTGCAAAACCCTGTGTTGTATGACTACTTTGGCGAAATAAGACCTGAGCTACAGGGAGTACAAGGCTACAGCTTGCCCCTACACAAACCCCACCCCCAGCGCAAAGTAAGCAAGATACGTCTGCCTCTGCCGGGGCACCCTTACCACACTACCTACTACCGCACCGAGGTATGGATGGAAGAAGCCCTGCAAACGTTGAGGATAAAACAAAAAACGGTGTTGGCGGGCGCCAGCCGAAGCGGATACCAAACCCTAATGGTGAATCCTTACGAAATTATTGAAGAGAGTTTTCCTAAATATGGCACCAAAATACAAAGCAACAACGCCAAAAACCAGCGCATACGTCAACGCATGAACGAAGAACGCAACGCAGGCTTCAAACTCACACTTAAGGCAGAGTACAACAATGAACTGGTAGCACTCCACCAACTCAACGTCATCGAAAACGGCATTTGGCACCACAAGCCACGGCTCAGGTTTGAAAGCGAGTTTGTGATGCCTAACCTAGCCAAAAAAGTGGGACAAAACTATATTTTTGAGGCAGGCAGGCTCATTGGCAAGCAGGTAGACATCAAAATACTTAAGAAAAAACGAGTGTATGATGTGTATATGCCTTACGCCAGATCGTTTAAAAACGAATTAATCATCCATTTGCCAAAAGGCTATACTATACAGGGGATAGACAAGCTACAAAAAAAGGTAACCAACGAAACAGGAGGGTTCGAGAGCTCGGCAACACTACAAGCTCAACGATTGGTAATTACTACCTACAAATACTACACACGCTATTATGAGCCAGTAACACAATGGGACAAAATAAGGGCTTTTCTCAAGGCAGCGCATCAGTTTACCCAACAAAAGCTTTTGCTGAAAAAGCAATGAGCAATTTTAAAAGAAAACGACAAGCCGTTAGAAGAACTTCACGGCTTGTCGCTCATTACTTATTGCTCAAAAACTACCCCTTAAGCCCGGCAATGGTTGCTATGGGGTCTTCGGCGCGAAACACAAAACTACCCGCTACCAATACATCGGCGCCTGCCTCAATCAACTTGGGAGCATTCTCACTGTTTACACCTCCATCTATTTCTATGTGCAAAGGGGTGTTTTGTGCCTCTGCCATCGCCCGCAACTTGCGTACTTTTTGGTAAGTTTGCTCAATAAACTTTTGTCCGCCAAACCCAGGGTTTACCGACATCATACACACCAGGTCTATGTCTTGTAGGGTGTCTGCCAACAGCTCTACCGAGGTATGTGGGTTGAGCGCCACCCCTACCCTACAGTCCAAGTCGCGCAGCTGCTGCAGGTTGCGGTGCAAGTGTGGGCAAGCCTCATAATGCACCGAAATAGTGTCGGCACCCAGTTTTTTAAAAGTTTCTACGTAGCGTTCGGGTTGCTCTATCATCAGGTGCACATCCAACGGTTTCTTGGCGTGTTTCTGAATAGCCGCTAACACTGGCATACCAAACGAAATGTTAGGCACAAACATACCATCCATAATATCGATATGGATCCAATCTGCCGAACTTTCGTTCAACATTTCTACTTCTTTTTGAATATTGGCAAAGTCTGCTGCCAAAATAGAGGGGGCAATAATAGGTGCCATAATAATATATTATATAAAATTTAATGATGATGTTGGGGGGATAAATAGTCTATAGCGCCTGCAGGGGCAAGCTTCAAGCGACAAGTCGCAAGTCCTTAGCTAGACCCTGTTTAACTGCGTTGAGCTCATCACAGCAAATTGCTGTAGATTCGGTTCACAGGTAACCACACTTTTTTATTACCCTGATTTTCAGTGACTTACAAAAAGCGTAATTAAAAGCATTCAGTCAATGGTCGATAGCCCAATGCTGTTTCCTTAACAAAGCCTTTAGCCTGTCGCAAATAGCTCACGCGTGTTTTTTTTATGCTCTATCCCTAAGGATCAGAACATAGTGAGTGTGCCTAATACCTAGTACATTGGGAACTAAGTTACTCACATATTCTTTGGCGACTTTTGCCCCCTAACTTCCTCGTAAAAAAGTTAGATAGCTATGGCTATCCGCCATTTTCACGACTCGTCAGAAAACAAAATTCATCCAAATTAATAGGCAACTTATTTAATCCCCAATGCACTAGAACCTTGTCGCTAAAAGCTTGAGGCTGTAAAAGCTACTAACTCCCCCCATAAATTAACCTTTTGATAACAACGAGATAAAGCACTACAAGCCAATCATTTATGTATTCACAAAATACCATTTGACCTGTAGTAGCTCGTTTTTATTGGCGCAAATATAGGAAATCCCACTTCTTTTATTTTATATTTGCTCAACATTACAACACAGATAATTGTAATTAGACCAATGAAAACAACAAATTTCCTATTTGCTCAACTCTCCTGTGGTTACTCCCAGGACCCAGACACCAACACCCCGTCTGCTGTTACATTCATTGCCCCTTTAGCCACCGCTAACATCCATCACCACCCCCATCATTTGGCGCATCATCATTGCCATTAATTCTTGTCTTGCCTTTTTTCTCAAAAACCCACAGGCATACAAAACAGTTTCACATTTATTTTTCTTGTTAACTTTCATACAGTTTAGAATAGAGTCAGGCGCTTTGTACTGCTTCGTATGCTAAACACACGCCTATTTTTTGATCAAATCCGTGTTTGGGTTGATCAATTCGCTAGTGGCTTGGTATGATATAATATTAGACATTTGGCGCAAGCCTGCCTTAGTTTCAAACTTCTTTTAGGCACTAACACTTGTGGCTTGTAGCTAATGGCTTGATTTTCTTTTTATTTGACAAAAACTATCTAAACATCACAATACTCATGCAAGATAAAATTACCATTGCTATCCAAAAATCAGGGCGGTTATACGACAAATCGGTAGAATTGCTCAAAGAATGCGGCATCAGGTTTAACACCTACGGCAACCGCCTCAAGGCAGAAGCCACCAATTTTCCCTGTGAAATCCTGTTTTTGCGGGTGTCTGATATTCCGGCGTATGTAGAAGATGGCGTGGTGGACATAGGCATTATTGGCGAAAATGTACACATCGAAAAAAACAAGTTTATAGATGTGGTAGACTACCTTGGTTTTTCTAAATGCCGGGTGTCTTTGGCAGTGCCCCGCGAAGCCGACTACGGAGGACTGGAGTATTTTCAGGGCAAAAAAGTAGCGACCTCTTACCCACACACGCTGAAAAGTTTTTTTGAGAAAAAGAACATTCAGGCAGAAGTGCACCTCATCAATGGCTCGGTAGAAATTGCCCCCAGTATTGGGCTTGCCGATGCCGTGTGCGACATTGTGAGCACGGGCAGTACTTTGTTGAGCAATGGCTTGAAAGAGGTAGAAACTATCTTAAAGTCGCAGGCAGTAATAGTGGCCAACCAAAACCTAAGCCCTGACAAGCGCGCCCTGCTCAACAAGTTGATGTTTAGGGTAAAGGCATACAAAAAAGCCAAACACACCAAGTATATTTTGATGAATGCCCCCAACGATAAGCTGGACGAGATCACAGCGATTATCCCTGGAATGAAAAGCCCCACCATTTTGCCCCTTGCCGAAGAAGGCTGGAGCTCGGTACATTCGGTCATCAATGAAGATGACTTCTGGGACATTATTGACCAGCTTCAGGAGAAAGGCGCTGGCGGAATTTTGATTGTACCTATTGAGAAAATGATTGTGTAATTAGCCGCAGGCTTCGAGCCACAAGCCACAAGGGATGTACTTCTGCTTGCTGCTTGTCGCTGGTGGCTTGCCGCTCTTAAGAACCTATATGAAAAATATCATAAAAAACCCCGCCCGTAGCCAATGGGGTGAGCTATGCACGCGCGCTGTGATACAAGCCGATGTGATAGAAGAGCAAGTACAGGCAATTTTAGACAAGGTGGCAAAAGAAGGAGATGCTGCGCTGAAGTTTTTCAACGAAAAATTTGACCAAAGCAAAGTAGATGCCCTGGCGGTAAGCCCCGAAGAAATAGCGCAGGCAAGTACTGCCTTGAGTGAGGAACTCAAACAAGCCATTCGTCAGGCATACCACAACATCAAGGTGTTTCATGAGGCACAAAAAGAACCCCTCAAGAAAATAGAAACCATAGAGGGGGTTACTTGCTGGCGCAAAAGTGTGCCTATAGACAAGGTGGGGCTCTATATACCAGGAGGCACCGCCCCTTTGTTTTCTACGGTGCTAATGTTGGGGGCGCCCGCCCAAATAGCCGGTTGCCCACAAGCCATACTTTGCTCTCCACCCAATGCCGAGGGTAAAATTCACCCTGCCATTTTGTTTGCGGCCGACTTGGTGGGCATTCGCCAAATATACAAAGTGGGAGGCGCCCAGGCAATTGCGGCTATGGGCTATGGCACTGAAACCATTGCTCAAACCTACAAGATATTTGGACCTGGGAATCAATATGTTACCACAGCAAAAACCTTATTGGCTAAAAGCGGTATGGCAATAGATATGCCCGCAGGTCCGTCAGAACTTGCCGTGATTGCCGATGATGCCTGTGTGCCTGCTTTTGTGGCTGCCGACTTGTTGTCGCAAGCCGAACACGGCGCCGATAGCCAGGTAGTATTGATTGCTACAAATAGCCAGGTGGCCGAAAAGGTAATGAAGGAGGTAGAAAAACAAGTGGCTACGTTGCCGCGTCGTGACATTGCCGAAAAGGCTTTGAAAAACAGCAAAGCCATCGTGTTTGACCAATTAGCGGAAGCTATAGCCTTTAGTAACTTTTATGCCCCCGAACACCTCATCATTGCCACGCAGGATTTTGAACAGGTAGCCGAACAAGTGACCAATGCCGGGTCGGTGTTTTTGGGCAATTTCACCCCCGAATCGGCTGGAGATTATGCCTCAGGCACCAACCACACCTTGCCTACCAATAGTTTTGCCCGTGCATTTAGTGGGGTGTCTTTGGACAGTTTTTATAAAAAAATCACTTTCCAGCACTTGACCAAACCGGGCTTACAAAGCATTGCTCAAACTATTGAAACAATGGCTACTGCCGAATCGCTGACGGCGCACCAACGGGCGGTAAGTATAAGGTTTGAGTAATTACGAATGGTTTAATTACGAATGAGGAAATTACGAATTACGAATGGGTCAATTACAAGCCGACCGAAGGGAGCTCTGCTTTAGCTAATGAGCGCGACTACGGTCTACGGACTAAATTACGAATGGGTCAATTACAAGCCGACCAGAGGGAGCTCTGCGTAAGCTAATTACGAATTGGTCAATTACAAGCCGACCGAAGGGAGCTCTGCTTTAGCTAATGAGCGCGACTACGGTCTACGGACTAAATTACGAATGGCTTCGCCTCATTCGTAATTCGTAATTCGTAATTCTCAAATTCCTAATAGGCACGAGGCGACTACGGTCTATGGACTAAATTACGAATGGCTTCGCCTCATTCGTAATTCGTAATTCTCAAATTCCTAATAGGCACGAGGCAACTACGGTCTACGGACTAAATTACGAATGGCTTCGCCTCATTCGTAATTCGTAATTCTCAAATTCCTAATGGGCACGAGGCGACTACGGTCTACCGACTACCAACTCTGGACTAAAAAAAAAAATGAAAAATATTGAAAAACTGGTACGACCCAACATTTGGGCTTTGAAGCCTTATTCGTCAGCACGCGATGAGTTTGTGGTAGACGATGAGGGCAATGAACAACCCTTGGTGTTTTTAGATGCCAACGAAAACCCGCTGGGGTCGGTGGGCAGTAACGGGGCAAATAACCGTTACCCTGACCCTTATCAGCGAAAGCTAAAAGAGGCACTAAGTGCCCTAAAAAACGTTGCCCCAGAAAACATCTTTCTGGGCAATGGCAGTGATGAGGCTATAGATTTATTGTTTCGAATTTTTTGTACCCCAGGGCAAGACCGGGTACTGGTTACTCCGCCTACTTATGGTATGTACCAAGTCAGTGCCGACATTAACCATGTGGCAGTAGATCAGGTCAGGCTCAACGAAGATTTCACCTTGCCAGTGGCTCAGCTGTTAGACACAGTTGGGCAACATGCGTATAAATTGCTGATTTTGTGTAACCCCAACAACCCTACGGGCAACGCCATTGCTTCAACGGCTGAGTTTGAGCAAATCTTACAGGCTTTTGAGGGCGTGGTGGTGGTAGATGAGGCGTACATAGATTTTGCTGATTTCGCTTCTATGACTGCCCTGATCGACCGTTACCCCAACCTGGTGGTGTTGCAGACTTTTTCGAAAGCCTGGGGACTGGCAAATTTGCGCCTGGGGATGGCTTTTGCCTCCGCTCCGATCATTGATTTACTTAATAAGGTAAAGCCGCCTTACAACCTCAACGGGGTGACACAGGAGTTGGGGCTGCAAGCAGTACAAAATGTCGCCCAAAAAGACGCTTTTGTGGCAAGCATTCGAGCTCAAAGAGCGTGGTTGTATACGCAACTGCCTTTGTTTGACTTTATCGAGAAAATATTTCCTTCTCAAACTAATTTTATCTTGTTTCGTACCCAACAGCCCAACGAATTGTACAATTACCTGGTGCAACATCAGGTGATTGTACGCAACCGCTCTACTCAACCCCTTTGCGAGGGTTGTTTGCGGGTATCGGTGGGTGCGGAGGCAGAAAATAAACGTTTCATTGAATTATTGAAGAGTTGGGAGCTTTTGTAGCCTCAAGCCTATAGGTTTGCAAGCCTGTTAATTTTTAATTGCAGCAAAACACAGGTTTTGAACGCTTACAGTTTGGGCGATCTTTATATAACAAAAGCCATGGCGACTAATTAAAGGCTACAGTGAACCACAGACTTCTATCTACCGATTTTATAAACCACTAATAATCAGTGATTTATAAAATCGGCAACAGGCTTGCAAACTAGCCTAAAGCTAAAGGCTAATAGCTTTAGGCTGTAGAAATTATCAACTCTAAACTAAAATATTATGAAAAAACGTGTACTTTTTATAGATCGTGACGGGACGCTTATTGTAGAGCCTCCGGTTGATTATCAGGTAGATTCGCTCGAAAAACTAGAGATGTATCCCAAGGTAATCAGAAATATGTATCAAATAGCCCAGGAGCTGGATTATGAGCTGGTGATGGTGACCAATCAGGACGGGCTGGGTACGGATAGTTTTCCGGAAGATACCTTCTGGCCAGCCCACAACAAAATGCTCAAAACCCTGGAACAAGAGGGAATTGTGTTTGATGAAATATTGATCGACCGCACTTTTGAGGAAGAGAATGCCCCTACCCGCAAGCCGCGCACCGGGCTAATGACAAAATACATTGATAACCCTGCCTATGACCTTGCCAACTCGTTTGTGCTGGGCGACCGCCTAAGCGATATGCAATTGGCTCAAAACCTGGGTTGCCAGGGAATTTTGCTGCAGCCAACACTAGCCGCACACGATTTGCCTGTGGTGCTTACTACCATTGACTGGGACAAAATTACGGTATTTTTGACGGAGGCAAACCGCGCTGCCCAAGGGCGTACTGCCACTGTGCAACGTGCTACCAAAGAAACTGACATTGCTATAGCGCTCAACCTGGACGGGAGCGGCAAAAAAGCCATGGATACGGGCATTGGTTTTTTTGATCACATGCTGGATCAATTGGCGCACCACGGCAAACTTGATTTGAGCGTAAAGGTAAAGGGCGACTTGCACATAGACGAACACCATACTATAGAGGATGTCGCCATTGCTTTGGGCGAAGCCTTTAAAATAGCCTTGGGCAACAAAAAAGGCATTGAACGCTATGGTTTTTTTAACCTGGTGATGGACGAATGCCTGGCACAAGTTGCCTTGGATTTTTCGGGGAGAAATTGGTTGGTGTGGCAACCTATGTTTAAACGCGAACGAGTGGGTGGTATGCCTACCGAAATGTTTGAACATTTCTTTAAATCGCTCAGCGACCACGCCCAATGCAATATTCACGTAAGGTGTGAGGGCAACAACGAGCACCACATGATAGAGGCTATATTCAAGGCGTTTGCCCGTGCGGTAAAGGCTGCCAAACAAATTACTGGGGTTGAGATTCCAAGTACTAAAGGGGTGATTTAGCCAAGGGGCTGTTAGAGACACATCACATTAAGTCTTGCCACAAGCGGGGGTAATTCATTCATTCTTACATAATTACCCCTACTTGTTGGTTATATTTAATGCGGTCTTTGCGCTCAGTATTTGAAATCACGCTAAATAATTAGTTTTTTTGCACAAATAGTAAAACGCAATGAAAAAAAACCTCTTACTTTTACGCCACGCCGAAGCGGTGGCCTACGCTGCTGGCAAAACCGATCATCAGCGTCCATTGACCCCACGTGGCACCCAACAAGCCTACACTATGAGTGAACTGCTCCATACCCAGGGTTTTGTGCCTGACCTGGTGTACTCCAGCAACGCCCAAAGAACCACCTCTACTGCCGAAATTTTTGCTCAAAAATTGAATTATCCCACTAAAAACATCATATTTGATCCGTCTATTTATGAAACCACGCTAGAGGTAATGCTGGACGCAATTAATAAAACAGCCCCCCAACACCAAAACGTGCTAATGATAGGGCACAATCCTACCATTAGTTACCTCACCGAATACCTCACGGGGCAGTCGGTAGCCGGCCTGCCTAACTGTGGCGTTGCTTCGATTATGTTTGAAGTGGCCGAGTGGGCACACGTGTCTGCCGATACTGGAGTTTTGGCCTGGCTAAAACATCCATAAAATTTGCCTTCATTGTCACGAAAAAAATTATATTTACAAAAATATAGTATATGCTCTTTATTATTATTGCTCTTTTGGTATTTATTACCCAATCGTTGTTTGCTGCCTGGTGGTGGATAGCTGTAGTAGCTTTTGTAGCTGCTGTACTGGTGGGGCGGTCTAACCTCGAAGCATTTTTATCGGGTTTTTTTGGGGTTGCCTGTGTATGGGTGGCGCGCGCATACTTTATCAACCAGGCAAACGATGGCTTACTCTCTGGCAAAATAGCACAGTTTTTTGCTTTGCCTTCCGGCGATTGGTTGCTTATAGTAACTGGGGTAATCGGAGGCTTGGTAGGAGCATTTGCTGCCTGGACAGGCTACAGTTTAAAGGCAATATGGAGCAAAAAATAAAGAAGTTTTTTTTTGATTTGTTTTAATAAATTTAGCTACTTTTGCGCCACATGTTGTAAATATGGAGGCAGGTAAATGAGGGTTTTTTGAGCATTTTCAAACAAAAACACTCTACAACCTGATAGAAATTACACAGGCATAGTCCTGGATATACTTATATAAATACGTGGTTTGCATAAAATCAGAATGACAATGACTTTTACTAAAAAAATTTATCATTTAATTATTATCTCGTTCATGTTCTCTTTAGTGTCTTGCGGATACGGCAAATACAATGCGTCGTCATCGGTGCCTGACCAAAAAGTAGACTACGACAACAACAGAGTATACGGTGACGGAAAAGATGCCAAGGCACGCCAAACCAAACAAACTTACCCTACCCCTGAAGACGCAGGTGATAGAGTAAACAAAATAAAAGACAAATTATACGGTAAGCCTAAAGCTGCTAAAACCGAGGAAACCAACACGGTTGACTCTACTGAGCAAATCAAAGCCGACTCTACCCAGGCAGATAGCAGCAAAGCCAACTAAGCCAACTGCTAAACTTACGCAACCTCTGCACAGGTTCGTTTGATTTCTAAAAATATTGCGATGCTGCCAAAATAATTTTTGGCAGCATTCTTTTTATATATGGCTGTTTGTTGTTTTTGTTAGCCACTCAAAATATCTGATTGCCTAAAGCGTTTTTTGGGGCAACCCACCCACGGCACCCAAAGTATATACAACCCTCAATTTATGAACATCATCAGGTTATACATGGTACTTTTTTCTGCACTGATCCTGCCCGCTGCCTGTAAGTCAGACAAGTCACCCCAAACCCCACCCACTACTGAAAAGATTTACCTGAGCGAAATAGCCGGAAGAGCAGACTCACTGCTTCACTACTTGCACAAAAACCGAAACTTTAACGGCAATGTGCTGATTAACCACAATGGGCTCAAAATTTTGGAAAAAAGCTACGGTTATGCCGACTTCAGAAACCAAGCCCCGCTTAAGAGCCAGTCTAGCTTCAGACTTTCTTCGGTAAGCAAACAGTTTACTGCTATGGCCATCATGATGCTTAAAGAAGCGGGCAAACTCTCGTATAACGATACTGTAGACAAGCACCTTCGAGGGTTTCCCTACCCTCATATTACCATTCGTCACTTGCTCACTCATACTTCAGGCTTGCCCAACTATGGCGAATACTTTGCTCAGGTAGTGCTACGCTCTAAATACAAGTTTACCTACCCCACCAATCGCGACATTTTGCTCTGGTTGATCAATGAACAACCCAAACCCTATTTTAAATGTGGCGAAAGCTGGCTATATACCAATACCGGATATGTACTGTTGGCGTTGATCATAGAGAAGGTGTCGCGGCAATCGTACCCCAACTACCTTCAGGAACGCATCTTCAATCGCCTCGACATGCGCAACAGCGAAGTGTTTGACTACCAACACAAGTTACCTTACAGGGTGTATGGCTTCAGAAACAACAAAAAATTGTATGATGACCACTTGTTCAACCGCATTTATGGCGATGGTGGCATATACGCTTCAGCGGCAGATTTGTATAAGTGGGACCAGGCACTGCGCACCAACCGACTGGTAAAAAGAACGACCCTCAAAGAAGCTTTTTCGCCTACTAAATATTACAATAATATGTTCAGCAAAAACTATGGATTTGGCTGGCACATCGATAAAGACGGACAAACGGTGTATCATTCGGGAAGCAGTGGGGGGTTTCGCAGCATTATCTTGCGCAACTTGCACCAAAACAACTGCGTAATTTTACTCTCTAACAACCAGGATGGCAGGTATGAAAACATTGCGCGGGTCATTTATGGTTGGCTGGATTGATTGTCCATAGCTTCTACAGCCGCAAGCTTTTAGCGACAAGTCCTTAGATGCCGATGCATATCGGTGCTTCAAGTTTGAGGCTGCTCTTCAAGCAACTTACCGATTTCATAGAATACTGATTTTTAGCGGTTTATCAAATCGGTAGATGGAAGTCGATGGTCCAATGCTGGCGTAGCTCCGCTGAGCTCGGTTCCTTAACAAAGCTTTTAGCTTTAGCCTGTCACAGATGGCTCACGCATCTGTTTTTTTAATGCTTAAACAGCATTGGTTGATAGCCTCTACAGCCGCAAGCTTTTAGAGACAAGTCCTTAGATGCCGAGGCATATCGGTGCTTCAAGTTTGAGGCTGCTCTACAAGCAACTTACCGATTTTATAGGACGTTGATTTTTAGCGGTTTATCAAATCGGTAGATGGAAGTCCATTGGGGCTATGCTAAACTTGAGACAACATAAACACCTTATTATAAACACTTTATCATCAAACTATTTAAGTATTAATTTAGCTATGATCACTGCGTATTAGTGCATACTGGTAACCCCAAACAAACTGTAATGTTTTTACTTAAACCCTTGGTTCACTATAGCTTACACTTTTTGGCACCCGCCCTCATTGCCTGGGGCATTGCCCACACTCGCTGGTCTACCTTAGACTGGCGCAGTATATGGGGCATATTGCTTGCCACTATGTTGATAGATCTTGACCACCTGCTGGCTACACCTGTTTTTGACCCCACCCGTTGCAGCGTGGGTTTTCACCCATTGCATTCTTACACAGCTATAGTGGTATATAGCTGCTTGTTGCTGCCTCGCCGCACCCGCATTGTAGCGGTGGGTTTGCTGTTTCACATAGTAACTGATTGGTTGGATTGTTGGATATAGATTTTTAATTACGAATGGGTGAATTACGAATTGATTAATTACGAATTACGAATGAGGAAATTACGAATGGGCGCAAAGCGACCCTATGGTCTACGGACTACCAACTCCAGACTAATTTATGAATGGCTTCGCCCAATTCGTAATTAGCTTACGCAGAGCTCCCTTCGGTCGGTTCGTAAAGTCTAGTCCAGAGTTGGGAGTCGGTAGACCGTAGTCGCCTCGTGCCCATTAGGAATTTGAGAATTACGAATTACGAATTACGAATGAGGCGAAGCCATTCGTAATTTAGTCCGTAGACCGTAGTCGCGCTCATTAGCTAAAGCAGAGCTCCCTTCGGTCGGTTCGTAAAGTCTAGTCCAGAGTTAGTAGTCCGTAGACCATAGCATCGCCTTGCGCCCATTCGTAATTCGTAATTGAACAATTCGTAATTCGCTAAAGCAGAGCTCCCTTCGGTCGGTTCGTAATTGAACAATTCGTAATTGACTAACTCGTAATTCTCAAACTGATTCCGGACTAAACTACGAATGGCCTCGCCCAATTCGTAATTCGTAATTAAATCATTCGTAATTACTATTAGACTACCAACTCCGGACTAATACTTGCCTCTATTCACCTTCTACATAAAAATTGCTAAAAAAATGAACAATCCGGTTGGATTACTCATTTTATGTGTACACAATCGACAAAAAAACTGTAAGTTTGTAGTTGGTTAAAAATGCAATTGTACAAACCGGGAACTCCCCAAGCCTTGTAAATAAGATGGACACCCTTAATACTGAGACAACTACCAATAACGAAGCTCAAGACCTATCAACTGGTTATACTGATAACCTGGAGATTTTTGGCGCACGCGAACACAACCTCAAAGACATAGATGTTACTTTTCCCCGCAACGAACTGATCGTGGTGACCGGGGTAAGTGGCAGTGGTAAGTCATCGCTTGCCTTCGATACCATCTACGCCGAAGGGCAACGACGCTACATGGAGAGTTTTTCGGCGTATGCCCGTTCTTTTATCGGCGACATGGAACGCCCCGATGTAGACAAGATCAACGGCTTGAGTCCGGTCATTGCCATCGAACAAAAAACGACGTCACGCAACCCACGCTCTACAGTGGGCACTACCACCGAAATTTATGACTTTTTGCGTTTACTGTTTGCCCGCGCCGGAGAAGCTTTTTCTTACGTAACGGGTGAAAAAATGATCAAGCAGTCAGAAGATCAGATCATAGACCAAATCATTGCCAAATTTGAAGGACAAAAGGTATTATTGCTTGCTCCCGTGGTCAAAGGACGGAAGGGGCATTACCGCGAACTTTTTGTCCAAATACGCAAGGCTGGTTATGCCAAGGTGAGGGTAGATGGCAAAGTGCTCGACCTGGAGCCTAAAATGCAGGTAGACCGTTACAAAATTCACGATATAGAAGTAGTAGTCGACCGACTGGCCATCAAAGCAGAACAACGCATGCGCATTGCCCAATCGGTGGCCACTGCCCTAAAAGAAGGCAAAGGTTCGTTGATGCTACAGCTCCACGATAGCAACGACAAACCCATTCATTTTTCGCGCAACCTGGTATGCCCTACTTCGGGTATTTCGTATGACGAACCCGCCCCCAATGCCTTCTCGTTTAATTCGCCTTATGGGTACTGCCCCGACTGCAAGGGCTTGGGAGTAATAGAAGAGTTTACCGAAGAAACCCTGATGCCTGACAAATCGCTGAGCATTAGCCGGGGAGGGATTGCGCCTTTGGGCGAATACCGTGACACGTGGATGTTTAAGCAATTGGAAAAAATGCTCAAAAACCACAAGCTGAGCCTGAGCACTCCTATAGAAAAACTCCCCCAAGACCTGCTTGATGTTATTTTGAATGGCTCGGATGAACTCCTCAAAGTGTATTCGCCCAAATACAAGCGTACCTACGAGACCACCTTCGATGGCATCAAGACGTACATGAAAAAGAATTATGAAGAGGGCACCGAAAAGCTGCAAAGCTGGGCTAAAGACTTTGTCCAGATCAACACTTGCCCTACTTGCGAGGGTGCCCGCCTGAAAAAGGAGTCATTGCATTTTAAAATAGACGACCATAACATTTTTCAACTCAGCGAAATGGACATCAACCACCTGGGCGACTGGTTGGAAAACCTGGAAGAGCGATTGAGCAAAAAGCAAAACCAAATTGCCCACGAAATACTCAAAGAAATAAGAAAACGGGTAAGTCTATTGCTCAATATTGGGTTGGGTTACCTTACCCTCAACCGCTCATTGCGCACCCTGTCGGGAGGAGAAGCCCAACGCATTAGACTTGCTACCCAAATAGGTACTCAGTTGGTAGGTGTCCTGTATATTTTAGACGAGCCAAGCATTGGCTTGCACGCCCGCGACAATGTAAAACTGATTCAGTCACTACAAGAACTACGCGACCTGGGCAATACCATCATAGTGGTAGAGCACGACAAAGATATGATGATGGAAGCCGACCATATTCTGGACGTAGGGCCAGGGGCAGGTATTCACGGGGGCAAGGTGGTGGCGCAAGGCACGCCCCAAGAGATTATGCAGCAGCAAAGCATGACGGTAGACTACCTAAGCAACCGCAAAACCATTGAGGTACCCAAAAAACGACGCAAAGGCAACGGCAACCAATTGGTGCTAAAGGGAGCCACCGGGCACAACCTAAAAAATGTGACACTTAAGTTGCCTTTGGGCAAAATGGTGTGCATTACCGGGGTGAGTGGTAGTGGCAAGTCGAGCCTTATTCACGACACCCTCTACCCTATTCTCAATACCCACTTTTTCCGCGCCAAGCGCAAACCCCTTGCCTACAAAAAAATAGAAGGGCTTGAACACATAGACAAAGTAATAGAGGTAGATCAATCGCCGATTGGACGCACGCCCCGCTCAAACCCTGCCACTTATGTGGGATTTTTCTCCAACATCCGCGACTTGTTTACCCAATTGCCCGAAGCCAAGATAAGGGGCTATAAACCAGGACGTTTTTCGTTTAATGTAAAGGGTGGGCGCTGTGAAACTTGCCAAGGGGGAGGAATGAAGTTGGTAGAAATGGATTTTTTGCCCAATGTATACATCGAGTGTGAAACCTGCAAAGGCAAACGCTACAACCGTGAAACCCTAGAGATACGTTTCAAGAGCAAGTCTATTGCCGACATACTGGACATGACCGTAGAGCAAGCCGTAGGTTTTTTTGAACATCAGCCTTCTATCTTGCGTAAAATTAGTTTTTTGCAAGAAGTAGGGCTAGGCTACATTACCCTGGGGCAACAAGCCACTACCCTTTCGGGCGGCGAAGCCCAACGGATTAAACTTGCCAAGGAACTCTCGAAACGCGACACGGGTAAAACCTTGTACATTTTGGACGAACCCACCACGGGGCTACACTTCGAAGACATTCGCATCCTACTGCAAGTGTTGCAAAAACTGGTAGACAAAGGCAACACGGTACTCATTATCGAGCACAACCTGGATGTAATCAAGGTAGCTGACCACGTGGTAGACCTGGGACCCGATGGAGGCGAAAAAGGTGGTGAGATCATTTTTGAGGGTACCCCCGAACAACTCATCAAAAAGAAAAAAGGTTTTACGGGTAAGTATTTGAAGATGGAGATGAAGGGGGAGTGATAGCAGTTCTATTGCTATATGGTTTTATGGTGTGCAAAGTGAGGTCACCGCTGGTTTAAGTTTGAGCGCAGCGGTAACTTAAACCCAATGATTATGAACAGTTTGTGCTTGCGCTGCAAATTTGTATAGAGAATGTATATTGCTTCTAAAGAGCAGGAAAGGTTGCAAACGTCCGACAATCAAAAAAAAATGGAGTATAACGAAGTAAATAGATTATCTCGTTTAACCGCTATCTTAACTCAATTCCAGGCGAAGAGAGTTGTTACTGCTTCTGAATTATCCCAAAAATTTCAAGTGAGCAAAAGAACCATCTACCGGGATATAAAAGCATTGGAGAAAGCAGGCGTCCCTATTTTGACCGAAGAAGGGAAAGGGTATACACTCATGGAGGGTTACAGAATACCACCCGTTATGTTTACCGAAAAGCAAGCAAATGCCTTGATACTTGCAGAACAGTTGGTGTTGAAAAACAAGGATGCCTCCTTTGTAAAGGATTATTCGGAAGCAATTGATAAAATAAAATCAATTTTAAGATATAATCTCAAGGACAAAGCAAATTTATTGGCTAATAGAACTCAGTTTAACGAAGTCTTAGAGCAAGAAAGAAATAGCAACAATTTGTCAGATTTGCAAAATGCACTTACCAATTACAACCTGGTCAGGATGCAATATATCAATAAAGAGGGAGGCACAACCAACAGATTAATAGAGCCGTTTGCCATAGTGAATAGCGAAAACTGGTATTTGATTGCCTGGTGTCGTTTACGTAAGGAATTTCGCTTTTTTCGGTTAGACAGAATTCAAAAAATGGAAGTTCTATCAGAAAATTTTAAGCCTCACAACTTAACCTTACAAGAGTATTTTGATCAATACCATTAATTTTTGCTGACCCTTGACATAAGGTTGTCACCCGCCAGGTATACGTTTGCAGCATTGATTCACCTTTAAAATTTGTACAAATGACAAACGTAATAAACTCGGCATTTCACCCCATCAACTTTCCCAAGCCCACTCTTATTTCAGTCAACGGTATAGCACTCGAAGTTTTTGAAGCAGGCCGACAAAATGCAGGAAAGCCTATTGTACTCTGTCATGGCTGGCCAGAGCATGCCTTTTCCTGGCGTCATCAGGTACCCGCCCTTGTTGCAGCAGGTTACCAGGTCATCGTTCCAAACCAGCGGGGTTATGGCAATTCATCCTGTCCGACCGAAGTAACCGATTATGACCTAGAACACTTGACTGGTGACCTTGTGGCACTTCTCGATCACTACGGATACCAAGAGGCTACATTTATTGGCCATGATTGGGGGGCAATGGTTGTTTGGGGAATGACCTTATTGCATCCAAACCGCGTCAATAAAGTGATCAACCTGAGCTTGCCTTACCAGGAGCGCGGAGAAAAACCCTGGATCGAGTTCATGGAAGATGTACTGGGCAACGACTACTACTTTGTGCACTTCAATCGACAGCCAGGCATTGCAGACGCTGTACTAGAAGAAAATACGTCTCAATTCCTTCGCAACTTATACCGGAAGAATAAACCCCTCAGAGCTCCTCAGCCAGGCATGGAGATGATCAATCTTGCCAAAGCAAAAACACCGCTCGGTGAGCCCATCATGAATAACAGTGAACTGGCTGTTTTCGTCTCCGCCTTCGAAACTTCGGGGTTCACAGGCAGTATCAATTGGTACAGAAACCTTGACCGCAACTGGCAATTATTGGCAGATGTAGACCCTGTCATCCAACAACCCACACTCATGATCTATGGCAATCATGATTTGATTCCGAAGTTTGAAAGACTACCTGAGTTTGTACCTAAGGTAGAAGTTATTAGCCTGGATTGCGGTCATTGGATTCAACAAGAGCTTCCAGAAGAAACAAACCGAGCGATTTTGAAATGGCTGGAGCAACAGGAAGCCTCTTAACTACAGGTACAAATAATAAAAAACGGTACATCAGTTTGGGTTGATGTACCGTTTTTTTGTTTTTTCATTAAAAAGGGCATTTGGCAAATACCGCGATCGTTTTTTATGATTCAAGTATGCCTTTAATCTCGTTTATGAATTTGAATGATTCTTTTTCAATCTGTTCCGTTAAACACCTTCGATTACTAAAATCGGGTTCTTTCACAATGGTGTGGTCAACAATTGACAGACTGTCATTAATTGATTCTGCCAAATGATATTTGTCCCAATCACTGCCTTTAAATATTTCCCAGTATTTTTTTCGGATACTTTTGTTTTGACCAGATAAACAAATCGAAAAAAACAAATCTTGGTGATTTAATACAATAACAAATTTCAGTTTTTGTTTTTTCAACTCCTCAGTTGTGAATGAGAAATAAGAAAAATCAGGGTTTCCTTGATAAATATTTCCAAATTTAAAATTAACGTCGTATTCTTTATGTAAAAACCCTCTCAACTCTTTCATGTAACCTATCAGTTGATGGTAATCTAAATGTTTTTCACCTCGATTGTTTTGTTCTTTGTAATCTGAGAAATCTACCCTGTTTTTTCTCTCAAGTTTTAGGTTTCCTGTTCTTTCGAGTGGAATACAAATGTCTAATATGAATTTTTGATCGGGATGAGTTTTGTGGTCATTATGATACATTTCAAAATAGTCGCCATCTCTAAACTCATAACCATTTTCAATGACCCAGATGCACATATTTTTCCAGGCTGTTGGAATTTCGTCTGCCTTAATTTCAAAATGACCAACAGCATAAATGCCTTTCTTTAAGTTGATAGGTCTAATCTCTCCATCTGCATTTATGTCCTCACTAATGGTTATACACGTGCTGAATCTCAATTTTGAGGTTTGAGTAACGTTGGGGTTATCGTGATAAATGGTAATGGCTTTAAAATCCGAAGTGGCCAATACTCTTTTTTTAGCGCCCCATTCCATCAACCTTTGAAACATATTGCCAGCCTTGTCAAATTCTCCGATATGCATCACACCAGCAAGCTTTATTTCTTGTAGTTCTGTTATAACAATTTGTGCATTCATTTCAATCCATTTTTTAATATGATCAATGCTACAAATGTATTTCTCAGTTGTGAAAAACTCTATACCAATCTTGCGAAGTGTATTTTTTCCTTCTAATTTGAATCTTGTTGGGCTAATGCCATAATACTTTTTAAATGCTCTTGAAAAAGAACTTTCGCTATTAAATCCGTAGATATATGCAAGTTCTTTGATAGGCGTATCTGAACGTATCAATAAGATGGAGGCGATACGTTCTATTCGTTTTCTATTGACGTACTGATTCAGATTTTCTCCTACAATTGTCGAAAAAACTCTATGAAAGTGGTAAGGGGAATAATAGGCTTTTTTTGACAAAGACTCAAGTGACAAATCTGCTTCAAGATTCTTCTCAATAAAATCTAAAACAAAATTTACTCGTCTAATGTACTCTGTTCTTGCTTTATCGGCATTCATATTTTATTTTTAGAGCTGTACGAAGTCTTATAATTAACTGGTAATAAGTATTTTGTAAGATTAATGAGAGCAAAAATAAGGTCATTTTTAGTTTTAAAAGACGTTTTATACGCTCATGTTTGCTCTTCGTTAGGGCAACCACAGGGGTAGCCCCTACGAATTCACCCCTTGATTTATACGTAAATACCTGTATATCAAAGATTTTAAAACTTCGTACACGATTATTTCATTTTTATTAATGACACACCAGCTGATTTAGCTTTAAGCGTAGCGGTGACTTAAACAAATTTGTATAATAAGCCCAAGGTTTCGTTACACAATCACAAAATACAATACCCTCATGCTCATAGAACTTGCCATAGGCGACGCTTACGGGGCGGGCTTTGAATATGTAGACCGCCAAGAGGTGGTGCGCCACAACAATTTGAGCTACCGCCAACACCCCAAACATACGGGCACTTTGCCTGGAATGTATACTGACGATACCCAAATGAGTCTTGCCATAGCCGAGCTGATGCTATCGGGCGATGCGTGGACTCCATTGAATATTGCCCATAGATTTGTAGAGGTTTTTAAGCGCGACCCCAGAGAAGGTTACGCAGAAGGCTTTTACCATTTTTTGAGAAAAAATACGGGAGGTGGTGAAGAGTTTCTCGCCCACATCAACCCTACCAGCGACAAAAGCGGAGCCGCAATGCGGGCACCTGTCATTGGCTTACTTGCCGACAAACAAGAAGTACTCGAAAAAGCCGAAATACAGGCTGCTATCACTCATTGTACCAAAGACGGAATCAATGCTGCCCAAGCGTCAGCGCTGATTGTACACTTTTTTGCTTGGGAAGGTGGTAAAAAGCAAGACCTGGCCCCCTACCTAAAAGCCAACGTAAAAGGCGATTGGCTAAGCAGATGGACGGGCAAAGTACGTTCTAAAGGCTGGATGAGCGTACGGGCAGCCATTACTGCCATTGCCCAAGCCGATACTATGAGCAACTTGCTCAAAAACTGTATTGCTTATACGGGCGATGTAGACACCGTAGCCGCTATAGCATTGGCAGGGGCAAGTATGTGTAAAGAAATCAAACAAGACTTACCTTATTGGTTGTATGGCGATATGGAAAATGGTACTTATGGCAAGGCATACATCGAGACACTGGATGCCCAGTTGAAGGAGAAATACTTTAGCAATTGACCGCTAAATATGTCATTTACTTTTTCACCCAATTGCCCCCTTTTTCCGGGTCAAGCGCAGTTGACAGGTTTTGCAGCGCCGAACGTTTTTGGTGGCACATTACGGCTTTGAAGGCAAGTTTCTTATCTATTTTTTCTTGTTGGGTTTGGCGAGCATTGACATCATCAAAGCCTTTTTGCCACTGGGTAATTTGGGTAAAGTGCAAAGTAAGTTCGCTTCCTTGTCGCTGGTAAGTGCCCTTCCATACTTTTTGTTCTTCATAACCTTTGCCTTCGTCACCCACTGTCACATTGGTGTATACATACCTTACTACCTGTTGGGGCAAAAACACCAACACTGCCCTAAAAGTAGAGCGGTTGACCCCAGTACAAGGTTTTTTGCCCCAGATATACTCGCTGCCCTCCAGGTGGTTCAGCTTGTATTGGCTGGTATCGGGCGCTACTACCCTGCGCGACGATGCTGGAGGCTCTGGGTTCTTGTTTTTTACAGTTTGTTCGGGAGTAGAAGTACACTGCATAAGACACCCCAGGCTCCACACCATACATACAATCAATGCTATTTTTTTGAAGTAGCTCATTTTTTGGTTCCTTAGTTGTTTGGTTGGCTGGTACAACAAAACAGCGCATAATACTGCCTTTGTTACACAGTTTTATAAAATTTTGAATAGCCCACAATCATCTACATATTTTTAATTAATAAACACGTAACTCGCTGAAAAAAAAGATATTACATATTTTTTAGCGATCTATGAACTGAATCTACAACAAAGTTAACAGGGTGTACCTAACACCCTGTCAATACTGTGTATCAACCCAACCTTAGCTCAACCCTACAATATCGCCATTTACCAGGTCAATATTTTGCGCCTGTGGTGCCTTGGGCAAGCCTGGCATACGCATAATGTTACCCGCGATTACCACAATAAAACCAGCCCCGGCATTGATGACCATGTCTTCTACCGAAAACACAAAATCTTTGGGAACCCCTAAAGCCTTGGCGTCGTCAGAGAAAGAATATTGGGTTTTGGCAATGCATATAGGCAAATGCTCCAGGCCAAACTTCTTGATACGCTTAAGCATTGTGTGGGCTTTTTTGCCCAAACTCACCTCTTTGGCGCCATAAATTTTAGTGGCTACTTTCTCAATTTTAGTTTCTATGCTGTCTTCGTTTTCATAGGTAAGCTGCAAAGGTTTGGAAGGGTTTTTCTCTATAGTATCTATTACGGCTTGCGCCAAAGGTGTGGCACCCTCTCCCCCTTTGATAAAACCATTGTTAATGGCAAACGTAGCCCCTCGCTCTTCGCTCCATTGACGCATATAGTCCATTTCTTCGTCGGTGTCAAAACCATATTGGTTAAACCCAATCACTACCGATTGCCCAAAACCTTGTACATTGGCAATGTGCTTTTCGAGATTCGCCAGCCCCGTCTTGAGTCCTTCGAGGTGAGGTTTCGATATATCACTTTTGTCTACTCCACCGTGCAACTTCAAGGCTTGTGAAGTCACTACAATCACTGTAGCTTTGGGCTGCAGCCCTGCCTGACGGCATTTGATATTAAAGAATTTTTCGGCGCCCAGGTCTGCCCCAAAACCAGCTTCAGTAATGACATAATCGCCAAAGGTGAGCGATATTTTAGTGGCCACTACCGAGTTGCAGCCGTGGGCAATGTTGGCAAAAGGCCCACCATGAATAAAAGAGGCCGTGTGTTCGGTGGTTTGCACCAGGTTGGGATGGATGGCATCTTTGAGTAGCACTGTAATGGCACCCGAAACACCCAAATCTTTGACCGTAAAGGGGGCATTGTCGTAAGTATAGCCTAGAATAATGCGCTCCAGGCGTGCCCTCAAGTCGTCTAAGTCGTTGGCAAGGCACAAAATAGCCATAATCTCTGAGGCAGGCGTAATGTCAAAACCCGACTCTGCCACTACTCCATTGCCCGAACCACCCAACCCGGTGGTAATCTGGCGCAGCGAACGGTCGTTTACGTCTAACACCCGTTTCCATAAAATTTGCTTGAGTTGCTGATCGGTGTTGCGGTGCTGAAACTGGTAGTTGTCCAACAATGCCGAAATCATATTATGGGCAGAAGTAATGGCGTGAAAATCGCCCGTAAAGTGCAGGTTGATGTCTTCCATAGGCAATACCTGGGCGTATCCTCCTCCGGCAGCGCCCCCTTTCATTCCAAAACAAGGACCCAGTGAAGGTTCGCGCAAAGCAACCACCGTTTTTTTGCCTAATTTTTCGAGCCCCAATGCCAAACCTACCGAGGTGGTAGTTTTACCAATACCGGCTTTGGTGGGGGTAATTGCAGTAACCAATATCAGGCAGGCTTTTGAGTCATCGGCATTGATCAGCTGGTAAGGAACTTTTGCTTTATACTTGCCATAAGGCATCAATTCGTCTTCGGGCAAGCCTATATGTTGGGCTATTTTGCCAATGGGTTTTAAAGCTATTTCGCGGGCAATTTCTATATCACTCTTCATTGTTTGATTTTCTGATGTTGTATAATTGATTGTAAATACCAAAGCGGAATTCAATATGTCTAATGAGTAGGTGTAACTGTCATATTATGAACACATTACTCTTAGCTGCTACTTAATATGCTAAATAACCCAAATATTGACGAAATACCAAGAGATTGGGAGCGATTAAATAACTCCTGAAACGTGCAGCATTAATCAATACCTGCTTTGAGTAAATACATAAAAAAGCCCTGTGTAACAATGAAGCAACACAAGGCTTTTTAAAGACGTTTTTAAAACTCTTTTTTTAGTGATCTTTCATAAATAATTTGAGCCATTAAAGTGTATCTATTGCCCTCATTCTTCTCAAAAAAAAAGCCTCATAGCTTTGGCTATGCACCGTTTTTTTTGAATCGTCTGAGAACAATATATTTTCTTAAATTGGCACATCTTATTTTTTCCAGATCACTTAGGGGGGAAGGTTAAGCAGGTAATTATTTATAAGTTACCCAAACTTTACAATCTATATTATCGGCAACGTTGCCCTTTTTCTTCCTGTTTTTGGGTTTACCTACACCAAACTGTCCAATATTTTTTACAGTAAAGGAAGAATAACCTTTGACGGTACCTCCTTTCACAGTCAAAGTAGCGGTGGTATTTTGTGGCTTGGTAGTGCCACGAATGGTGATGTTACCCGATACATTGACATTGTACTTGCCATCCTTGCTAAAGTTTACTGCGCTTAGGTTGGTTATTTTACCTTTGAACTTGATCTTAGGGTGGTTTTTAGAGTCCATAAAACGTGATTGATTGAAGTGCTTTTGCATCAATGACTTTTTAAACTTGTAGGTTTGTACAGGTACTACAAAGATCAAGTCTCCAGTAGCAGTGTTTAGCAAGCTCGTGACACTGTTGCTTTCTGCCTTGATGTCTTCAGCGGCAGTGTGAGAAAATAAGGTAGATTTACCATTTTTGGCTTTTTTCTTTTGCGCTTGTACCGCCGAGAATGCAAACAAGACGGCTAAAATTATGAGTGAAAATTTTTTCATTGTTTTTATTTAGTTTAGCTAAGACTATTGTTTAAATTATTAAAAATCAATGGTGAATCAAACAATTAATGACCAAAATACATAAGCGATGAAGTATTGATGATTGCCTTGTCTGTTTCGGTTACAAATACCTCAAAAACAAACAATAAGTTCACGTTTAACAGGTATTTAACAAAGAATTTCTTTTGCCTTGTTTGATAACAATTTTTTAAGAAAATGGTGTGAACTGAAGAAATTAAAAGTTTGTTTGACAATCAGGAAATTATTCTCTAATATTTAAATTATATTCAATTATTTACGTGGTGAGCAATAAACAACGAGTGGGTGTTGTTCAAATTCAAGATTCATTCAAACATCTGATAATCAACATCTTTTTTGTTTTATAGGTCACTACTTCTTATTTATACTCAACTCTAAACCAAAGCAAATTATGTTAAAAAAGATTTTAATCATTATTGTGATTATAGGTGCAGCTGCAGGTGCTTACGTGGCTTATTTGTATTTTCAACCCCACCGCGATGTACAAGCATCTAAAGTAGACGTGGTGATTACAGTCAAAGGCTTGGTGGCCGAGTATAAAGCAAGTGCCGACTCTGCCAATGCCAAGTATCTGGCAGCCAATGGAGAATCAAAGATTTTTGCGGTTTCAGGAAAAATTGCAGAAATCACCGAAAACAGCAACAAAGAAAAAGTGGTTACCTTACGAGAAGAAGGTAAGGAGATTGGGGTTGCCTGCACCTTTACCGCAGAAGCCTCGAAAGATCCGGCTACCCAAAAACTCAAAGTAGGTGATATGGTGACGGTCAAGGGAGCCATTGCCTCAGGCCCCGACTTTGACCCAGATTTGCCCACAGATGCCACTATGAGAGATTGTGCACTAAAACCCGCAAAAAAATAATGAATGCTGATGCCGATACAGACAAAACTTTTGTCTGTATCTCTTTACTTTTTCTATTTTTGATGATATCCCTTCAAGCAGAGCTACTAAACCACTCAAAGTGGTCACTTATTTGATTTTATGGAACAAGTTTTGTAACCACACATCACAGATAATGAACCTGTTGTATGTTTATTCTGAAAAGGGTTACTTAGTGATCTTTCATAAATAATTTGAGCCATTAAAGTGTATCTATTTCCCTCATTCTTCTCAAAAAAAAGCTTCATAGCTGCGCTATGCACCGTTTTTTTTGAATCGTCTGAGAACAATATATTTTCTTGAATTGGCACATCTTATTTTTTCCAGATCACTTATAAAAATAAAAGAATAAAAATATGGGTATTTCTTTACCTCAACGACTCATTTACGTATAAAAACTACCTTACAGCCTTCTTTATTATCTACCCTATTCCCTTTGCCTGGCCTTGCCCTAATCACTACCTGACTTGTCAAAGTTTGTATATATCACATAATACATAATAAGCAATCAGCATCATCATTTATACCAAAACTGTTACTTCTATGAAATTACATATTTCGATATGTGTATTCTTTTTTACCATTTATGCTTCTTATTTTTCGTATGCTCAAACTTTAACCAATGCCTCTCAAAAACCCACCGTTATCATTAAAAACAAAGGCATTCCATTTATAAAAACCTACACTGCTGACGAGTATGGGGCACAAAATCAAAATTGGTGGATGGCTCAAGACAAGCGTGGGGTACTTTATGTGGCCAACTCTAAGGGACTACTTGAGTTTGACGGGGTACGCTGGAGATTGATTTCAGTACCCAACAAATCTACGGTACGCTCATTGAGACGAGGTGTAGACGGAGTAATATATGTGGGGTGTAAAAGTTTTGTTGGTTATGTAGCCACCGACTCGACCGGGCACACCTACCTGGCATCTTTGATGGATCAAATACCCAAAGACATTCAGTTTAAAGACGTGTGGGAGTCGACCGTAACCGACGAAGGAGTGGTCATGCAAACCAAAGAAGCCTTGTTTGTAGCCAAAGACAAAAAAATACAGCACATCATCCGCCCCGAAACCGCTTTTACTTTTTACCTGATCAGCCTTCAAGGCAAAGCGTATGTATACCAACGCAAGAAGGGAAGCTTTAGAATAGAGAAAGGGAAGCTCATTCCTGAACCTACTTTTGGCAAAATGAGGGTCAACTTTGTGCACCCGCTGGGCAACAACAAATACCTTTTCTCTAACCTTGCCGAAGAGCTGAGAGTATACGATGGCAAAACACTGAAGCCTTTTAGCCCTCAGCTAGAAAAAGTGCTCAGTGAAACCGGGCTATACCACGCTGCCCCCATTGGCAAAAAATACCTGGGGTTTGGCACCAAAAACAAGGGGGTTTTAATTACCGACAGGCAAGGCAAAATTATTCAACACATCCACAAGGGCAATGGCTTGCCCGACAACCAGGTTTATTTTTTACACCCCGATCAAAACAACAACCTTTGGGTGGGTTTGTCGCGAGGCATTGCCTTTATCGAACTCAACTCTCCTTTTACCCTCTGGAACGAATCTTACCGCATAGAAGGCTCTATGCAAAATACTTTTATTCATCAAAACCAACTATTGGCGGGCACTTCGGTGGGCATTTATTACAAACCCTGGAAGCCTTACGAAAACCCAATGGATAAGCAAAGGTTTTTTAAGCTGCTGCCCGAAACCAAAGACCATCAAATATGGGAAATTAACAAATTTAGGGGAGAACTTCTGGCAGCCATTAACCCTACTATTTTACGCTTAGAAAATACGCCTGGGGGAATAAAGACCGCCAAACTAAAAGCCTTTGAAGGGTCGGGCAGTGTATGGAGAATTACTGCTTTGAAAGATAACCCTGACTTGCTCATGGCTGGGCGAAAATCGGGGTTGTACCTGCTAGAGTGGCAAAATAACCATTGGCAGGTCAAGCATCAAATCAAAGGATTTTCCAGAGACTCAAGGCGTGTGATACAGGGCAAGTCAAAAAACACCTACTGGGTAAGCAATGGTATCCAAGGCGTTTTTAAGGTGCAGTTAAATAGTATACTCGACAGTGTGGTGAAAGTAACACATTATGATAAAGCCAAGGGAGGGTTGCCCTCTAATGCGGGTAATCAAGTGATCACCTTGCATAAAAAGATGCTATGCCTGACCGAAAATGGCGTATATGAGTACAATGCTACCCAGGATCAATTTGTAAGGGAGCAAAAGCTCAATGCTTTGATTGGGTACAATAAACAAATTTGGTTGTTGAAAGCAGATGCCAAACAAAATATTTGGTATGCTTGCCGCAAGGTGGTAAACGACATAGAAGATAAGTATGCCGAGGTGGGGATTTTGCAAAAACAAGCCAACGGAAGTTATAAAAAAATAGTGCAACCATTAAGAAAACTCAGGGCTTCGGTGACCAATGATGGCAATGGGCAGTTTAACCTGGTAGATGATCGTAATGTATTGATTACGGCCAAAGAAGGGATCATACACTATGATCCAACTCAAGCGGTAAAACCACCTGTTTTTCAAGTACTACTGCGCGAGGTAGCGCTTACGGGCACCAAAGACTCAGTGATTTTTGGAGGTACTTTTTTGAGCCCCCAGGGAGAAATGCAAGCTACACCCGCTGCTCACTATGTGTTTCCTACGTTGTCTTACCAACACAACAGCCTAAGGTTTAGGGTAGGAAGTACCAACTATACCGATATAGAACAAAACGAATTCAGGTATTACCTGGAAGGTAGCGACAAAGGTTGGTCTGTCTGGACTAAAGAAACCTTTAAAGAATACCCCAACCTTAGAGAAGGCAAATACAAACTACGTATACAAACCCGCAACTTGTACTTGAGCACCAGCCCCGAAGTGGTGTACCGTTTTGAGATACAACCACCCTGGTACCGTTCAGTGTGGGCGTATATAGGGTATGTAGTGATAGGTTTACTCTTAGTGTTGATTACTATTCACCTGTATACCAGACGTTTGCGTAGGCAAAAAGAAAAACTGGAAGAAACAGTAAAAGAGCGTACCGAAGAAGTAATGTTAAAAAACGCTGAACTGATAAACCAAAAAGAGGAAATTATTGTACAAGCCGAAAACTTACGCGAAGCCAACATCTCTATTGTACAACAAAAAGAAGAAATATCGGCACAAGCCGAAGAGTTGAGGGCTATTAACAACGATTTGGTAGACAAGGGTAAACAAATAGAAACTGCCTACGAAAACATAAAGTTATTGAGTGAAATAGGGCAAAATGTAACGTCTAAACTGTCGGTGGATCAAATAGTAGAGGTAGT
The DNA here is from genome assembly GCF_000169175.1 of Microscilla marina ATCC 23134. Lineage (NCBI taxonomy): Bacteria > Pseudomonadati > Bacteroidota > Cytophagia > Cytophagales > Microscillaceae > Microscilla > Microscilla marina. The sequence continues at coordinate 58,078 of NZ_AAWS01000018.1, read as the reverse complement.
ATACCAAAATGTGGCAGAGCTGATGCCTGTGAGTGAGTTTGGCATTGGCTTATACAACCCTGCTAAACAACAAATTACTTATGAAGACTACATTTATCAGGGTAAAAAAATGCCTAAAATAACTATCTCCGCTGAAGATAGAAATCGATTTACGGTATTGTGTATTACCGGGCCAACAGAAATTGTGGTAGGTGATGTACAACAAGAGTACTCAAAATATATTGACTCTTTGGATGGTTATGGAGAAAATGAACTGTTGAACTCTTTTATTTGTATTCCACTCAAAGTAGTAGATGATGTCATTGGCTTGATTAGCATACAAAGCGCCGAAAGGCACGCATACAAACCTTACCACCTTAACTTGCTCCGTAACCTGGCGGTATACATCACCATTGCTTTGGTAAATACCGAGAGTTATAACCAAATACAGCATCAAAAATCACAGATAGAAACGCAAAACAAAAACATTAACGCCAGTATTCGTTATGCACAAACTATTCAAAACGCCATATTGCCCAGCAATAAATCGTTTGAACGCATTTTTGCTGATCACTTTGTAATTTATGAACCCAAAGACATTGTTTCGGGTGATTTTTATTGGCTAAGTCAGGTAGAAGATTATATTTTTGTGGCAGGGGTAGACTGTACCGGGCACGGGGTTCCAGGGGCATTTATGAGTATGGTAGGCAGTCGTTTGTTGAATGAAATAGTGAACGAAAAACAAATTTTTGACCCAGAACAGATCATTGCGGAGATTCAACAAAACATCTGGAAAGCTTTGCGTCAGGAAGAGTCAGAAAATAAAGATGGAATGGACATGGGCTTGTGCCGCATCAAGTATATGGACAATGACACAGTAGAAGTGGTATACTCCAATGCCAAACGTCCCCTGTATTATACACATCAACAACAACTCAACAAAATAAAACGAGACAGTGTAATGATAGGTGGCATAACATACAACGCTGATGTAGCCCACCCTGTCAATTACAAGTTGTTGCTTGAAAAAGGGGACATACTTTACCTAAGCAGCGATGGTTTTGCTGATACTCCCAACCCTAAGAGGAGGTCGTTTGGTGAAAAACGATTGTTAGATACCCTGGAAGAAATAATGCCACTGGAGTTAAACACCCAAAAAGAAAGGCTACTGGCGGCAAAGGCTGCTTTTCAGGAAGATGCCAAACAAAGAGACGACATTTTGTTGCTGGGACTAAAGTTGTGAGTTTTACCTGGTACACAACCAAAAAGGCAAGCGGTAAATCGCTTGCCTTTTTGGTTTAAAAATTAAATGTACCTTTCTTTCGCAAAATCATTTATTGGCTTTATCTACCTTAAGGCGATTTTCGCGGTTGGCAATCTTCCAGGCAGTATGAAACACCAAACGTCCGATTTTTTGCATCTTACCAAAGTGTATTTTCTCAATAGTATCGGTAGGCTTGTGGTAATCGGCGTGGGTACCATTGAAGTAAAATATAATAGGAATATTATTCTTGGCAAAGTTGTAATGATCTGAGCGATAGTAAAAACGGTTAGGGTCTTTTTCGTCGTTGTATTTGTAGTCAAGCTTAATGTTCGTGTATTGTTTATTGGCTTCTTCGTTGAGGTTGTGCAATTCAGAAGAGAGCTTATCAGAACCAATTACATATACATAATCGGGGTTGTCTTTATAACGATTGTCTATGCGCCCTACCATGTCAATGTTGAGGTTGGCTACAGTGTTTTTTAATGGAAATACAGGGTCAAAGTCGGTATAATAACTAGAACCCAGCAAACCTTTTTCTTCGCCCGAAACCGTCATAAACAAAATACTACGGAGGGGAGTCTTTCCCTCTTTTTTGGCTTTAGCAAAAGCCTCCGCAAGCTCCAGTACCGTTACCGTACCCGAACCATCATCGTCTGCCCCATTGTATATTTCATCGCCACGTTTGCCAATATGGTCGTAGTGTGCTGTAATCACCAATACTTCTTTCTTTTTGTCGCGACCTTCCAAAAACCCCAAAACGTTTTCAGACGAAACGCCGGTTTTTACTTCTTGCTCGGCAGTCAGTTTAAATTTAATTGATTTAGTTCCTATCTTGGTCTCTTTTTTTACAAACTGCTCTTGGGTAGTTTTAAATATATTGGCAGCTGTTTTAGGCGACAGCATCACAATAAATTTATCTTTTTTACTTTTTAGTTCGCCTCTTGTCCAGCGTTTTACATAGTAAGATAGGTATTTGAGAACTTCATCGTACTTTTTTTGGTTGGTGCCCACAATCATAAAAACCTGACTGGCCCCGGCATTCTGGGCAATGCTGCGTTTTTTTCTTAGTTCACTTACCCCATCTATAAAAAACGCTACTGGTTTGCCTTTTACCTTTACCTTTTCATAGTTGGCTTTGTTGCCATCGCCCATGTAAACTATTTTGTAGGATTTTTTAACTTTTGCGTTGATAGACCCCAGGGCGTATACGTCGGTCAAGTAAGTAGTTTTACCTCCTTTTTTGGTGGTAATACTCACATCTTTCCATTTAGATTTTACCAAATCAAACTTTTGAAAATAGCTTTTGCCCTTGGCAGTTTTTACTGGAGGCAACAAACCCAATGTTTTGAAATGATCGGCAATGTATTTAGCCGCTTTTTTTTGCCCTGGCGACCCAGTGTCACGTCCTTCCATTTCGTCAGACGCTATCACGGTCAAATGCTTTTTAAGGTCTTTTTTGGTAACAGTTTTAGCATATTTTACGGCAGTTTCGTCTTTTTTCTGGCTCCATACGGTAGCACTTACAAAACACGCCAGTAAGATAAGGGTGAAATTTCTCATAGTTATCATTTAAATTAAGGTTGGTTGTATACCTATAAGTAGCCATAGGCTACAAGTAAAATTATACTCTACCCTACTATTTTTCGCCCTGATTTGTGTCTTCACAACCGAGTTTACGAGTCCTTAAATCGGTGCTCAGCAAAGCTAAATCACCTCACCCACAAGCTTAAAAAACGGCTTATTTTAGGGTTTCGATCGCCCCCGAATGGCGGGATTTATCAATTGGTGAAGACACACAACCAAGGCGAGGAAGGTACTTTTAAAAAAAAGCTGGGTAGAGTAGTAAAATTAATTTACTCATAATAATCAATTGTACCTACAACAGTATTGATTTATTATGAGTAAGTACTTGAAATACTCCGTAGTGTACTTACAGATAATCAGCCAGTTAAACATTTAAACTCTATTTATAGGAGTGTTTGTGGTACAAACACTTTAAAAGAGAATTTAGTAAACAAAATCACTTCTAACTAACAAATTCATAAACCGCTGAAAATAAGTATACTATGAATTTGTTAGTTGCCTGTGGGCGCTATGGACTATTTGTACTTAAACTTCCAAAGTTATAGATTTATGGCATAAATCAGATATATGTTTCACATTTAGAAACAAAAAACCCGTGGATATGTCAATTCATTCCCACGGGTTTATAAAAAATCACTGTCTTTTACTAGTAGGCTATGCGTGTATAAACTACTTAGTCCCTAATGCACTAGGTCTTGGCTATGATACTGCCAACACCTCTGTTTCTAACTGAATAGCTTTAGGAAACAAAATATCGTTTTCTATTTTTGCATGAATCTTCAATTCACCTTCAAACGATTTCAATGCATCTAAAATTACTTTAGCGTGCAAATCTTCTGACGAAGCCTGAGCGTATTGATTGGTAAGCTCACGCATGCCGCTCATTTCGTTGTCCTCTTCTCGGTGTTCTTTTTCATAATCGGCCACAGTCTTGCCCTGCGATTTTTGCTGAAGCTTTTCTATAATCTCTTTGCTGACAGGCTTACCTCCTGCGTGTTTTTTTACTTTATTAAGGGTGAGAATGTACGCAAACAAGGTGTCTTCTTCCTCGTAAATATGCTCAATGAAGTCTTTGAAAAAATGAGGAAATATCAGCTTAAGGTCTTTTACTACTCCCGAAGAGTCTTGGTAGCTTTCGAGCAAACTGGCAATATAAGACAAACGTTGTTTGATAAACACATAATGGCTGTGCTTGAGGTATTCTACAATAAGCTCTATAGGGTACTCTTCCAGATTGATTTGGGCTTTGTCTTTGACAAGGGCACTTTCGTTTAAACGGCGAATAACCAAAGCTGCATCTACGTCGTGTTCTTGGCATACTTCGCCCAGGGTTTTTTCGGTATAGTTAAAGAAGTGAATTCCTAGAAAGTGTAGTACCGAGGCTGATTCGGGGTTATTGCTCACCAAATCAGTGATTTTTGTGTTTATTTTATCCATAATATTGTTCCAAGGTTTTGTATGTTCAATTTTTGCTCACTTGTTTGCACATTGTCTGAGAATGTATAAGTAAAGGTAGGACGGGGGTTACAGTCAAACAATGACATTGATCATTTTTTGTTTTTTTTGCCACAATCAGGCAGCACCCCACGGTTTTTAACAATTAGTGATCTTTCATAAATAATTTGAGCCATTAAAGTGTATCTATTGCCCTCATTCTTCTCAAAAAAAAAGCCTCATAGCTTTGGCTATGCACCGTTTTTTTTGAATTGTCTGAGAACAATATATTTTCTTAAATTGGCACATCTTATTTTTTCCAGATCACTTAGCAATTTTTAATTCTTAATTTTCGATTAAAATCCTGAAGGTCGTATACTTGTAAGTTGATTGGCAGCCGCTGAAGATAAATATAAAAAATATTTCAACCAACAAATTCATCACTTACTAACTGAAGTTACGCAGACCTACTTATTTTAATGGTTATATGGCTTTATTGCTAAATGATTGGGCTACGCATCGCGCAACCATAAAACAATAAAGCTATCAAACAATATAAATAAGCAGACTTGGAAATTACTGCGTAACATCAACTGAATCTATTTCTAATTTATCGGGGCAGCAGCTTGCTGTGATGGGCTCAACACAGTGAAGGGCAAACTTGAGGTTTATCGCTTAAACCTTGCCCCTTTCAGGACTGCCAATTTCTGACTTTGCTCTATTTACTACAAACTACAATTTATGTCTGCATTTCGATCTGTACAAGAACTGATGACTACCTTGAGTCGGCACCGGGGCTTACTTCACAATTTGTTTTTGAACCGAATGGGCGAAACCACCCTGGAGATGGCTTTGACGCTGGTAAACGGCGATGAACGGCTGATTCAGAGCCTGGTGGCTAAAAATATTTTGGTACGCGATGGCGAAACAGTCTTTTTGGATGAACGTATCCTGGGCTTTTTAGAGGACTTTCTGGAGGTAAACGAGGAGGTTCAAAATTATAAAATAGACGAGCGAATTACCTTGCTGAAAAGCAACATGGAGTATTTCCAGAATGAGAAAAACACCCGTCAACGTGAGGAATACCTGCACAAGATCAAACAAAACCTACAGGGGCTCGGCAAGATCATTCGCCGTAATGTGATTGACTTAGGTAAACAAATTCAGCATGATTATAAGACGGAGACTAATTTTACCAATAAGATTCTCAAAATTGAGCAACATAACCAAAAAAGTCAGCGCCTATCGCAATTAGTAGCAGTGGTAGAGGGTATTCTTGCCAATGATGCGTTTTTTATGCTTGCCAACGACGAACTGCTCCGCCGTTACCGCATTGAGCTAAAATATGACTTACGCGACACTAAAATAAACCTGATAGAGCTACACCAGGAAATTGTCAATTGCCTTAACCGGGTAGAAAACCAGGTACAGGTATTTAAGAAGCTCCAGGCAATCAAAAGACTCAAAGACCATTATGAACTGGAAAAAAAGACCAATGTGTTGGATTTGTTTGCCGAAAACCAAGACTTGTTTTTCCAAAATCGCCTTACTTTTCCTGCCCGCCCCTCGCTGGAATGGCTGCAAACCGACCATGGCTACGACTTGATAAGCAAACTGGTACGCAAGCGTCAACACAAAACCAAGCAAAAAGAAATACTGGAAGCACGCACGCTTAAGGCGGGTCAGGTAAATACGCAACCCATTCAGGAAAAGCGCATTAATTATGCTCAGGTCAAGCAAAAGTTTGTAGAAAGCAAACAAAATTTATTTGACTTTATCTGGCAATATCCTTTTACCCCTGCGCTCAATGCCGAAGAACGGGTACAGCTTTTTTGCAAGGTGGCGTTGTTGTATGAAGACGAAATGGATTTTACTAACAAAAACGAGCAGGTAAAAAGCGATGAATTGGGACAAACCATTCGTTATGCAGTCATTATGCCTTTAACAAACAGTGGACGCCCAAAGGCATAGACTTGGATTGAGCATTAAAAAAAACAGGCGGGTGAGCCATCTGCCACAGGCTATTTGATTAAAATATTATGCCCAAGATCACAATGTATACAAAAATAAGACTCATTATAAGCGTATTTTGTCTGCTTTCGCTGCAGGCAGTTGCCCAACCCAAAGTGCGCATTCCGGCCGCGGGCAATGCTTGGGTTTCGCCCAATGTTTTTGACTCTCATCAAGTCATTAGCCGTCAAGGAATTACCCAATGGCAAAAACCTGATCAAACCATTGATTTTTATTTTTATGCCCCAAAAACGGGGAAGATTAAGCTTTGGCTGACCAGCAAGGTAAACAATGGCAGCTCTACCATTGCCACCATTTTTGAGGGGCATTACCACACCATCAAACTCTCTGGCTCCTCTTTTCAAGAGGTGTTCGTTGGCGAATATGAATTGATAAAAAAAGGTTACCAAAAACTCACTATCAAGGGTTTAAGCAAAGCATCTTCGAGCTATGCCCAAATTAGCCACCTGGTGTTACAGTTTGTCAACCCTACTCAACCTTTGTCGGTGTTACACGTCAAAAACGATTTTCACTTCGGCCGCAGGGGTCCTTCGGTACACCTGGCTTACACCCTGCCTCCCCAAAAAAACATTCGCTGGTTTTACAACGAAATTCTGGTGCCCCGTACACAGGACGTGCAAGGATCTTATTTTATGGCTATAGGGTTTCAACAAGGGTATTTTGGCATTCAGGTAAATTCGCCCACTGAACGCAGGGTATTATTTTCGGTATGGAGCCCTTATAAAACTGACAACCCTCAAACCATTCCTCCTGAATACCGGGTCAAGCTATTGAACAAAGGTAAAGGAGTGCACACGGGCAAATTTGGCAATGAAGGTTCGGGTGGGCAAAGCTACAAGGTGTTCGACTGGCAGGCAGGTATCAAGTACAGGTTTTTACTAAAGGGCGAACCTTCTGGCAATCAGACTACTATCTTTACCGCTTATTTCTTTGATCCAGTAAAAAAACATTGGCATTTGATTGCTTCATTTCAACGCCCCAAAACCAATACCTACCTCAAGGGCTATTATTCATTTTTAGAAAATTTTATAGAAGATACTGGTGCCCAAAGCCGTCAGGTATATTTTGGCAATCAGTGGATAGGTGATACCGCAGGAAATTGGCACGAACTGACTCAGGCCAAATTTACGGTAGATGCCACCGCACGCAAAAACGCCCGGAAAGATTACACAGGTGGAGTAAGTGGAGGTTATTTTTACCTCAAAAACTGTGGTTTTTTCAATCCTGACAAAGCCCCCAATGTGCTATTGAAAAGAGCTGCTACACACCATCGCCCTATGCTTCAGCTCGATGCCTTGCCCAAACACTGACTAGGCCGCCTTTGCAAGGCTATACCCCAAGTACACACATACAATGCATAGCACTACATTGCCTCCAGCATTTGCCAACCCCTGGGCTATGCCTTGGGTTTTGAACAACTGCATGGTTTCGTAGCTAAAGGACGAAAAGGTAGTAAAGCCGCCCAAAAAACCTGTAACCAACAAGGGTTTCCAATGGGTAAAGGTCTGGGTTTTTGACTCAAACCAAGCGACGACCAGCCCAATCAAAAACGAGCCTAGTACGTTGGCAGTAAGGGTGCCATAAGGAAAAGAAACCTGCGATAATTTATTGACCAGGTTGCTTACCGCAAACCTACTCAAGGCTCCTAAACCTCCTCCGATAAAAATGTATAAATAAGTCATTTATCTATCTCTAAGGAATTGTTCAAAAATAAATTTACACTCTGAGAGGTGATTTTTCGCCTTGATACTTCGTTATTTTTAGCCGTTGGCAGAGCTCGGCACAGCGTAGCTGTAGCCATCGGTTTTTGCCCGTAGCGCTGCTATGGGCGCAAAAAATAGCCTCGTCTCAAAACAAAACCTCTACCTCAAGAATAGCAATTTAATTGCTCACCATTCCTAAGTGATCTTTCATAAATAATTTGAGCCATTAAAGTGTATCTATTGCCCTCATTCTTCTCAAAAAAAAAGCTTCATAGCTTCGGCTCTGAGAACAATATATTTTCTTGAATTGGCACATCTTATTTTTTCCAGATCACTAATTAACCAAGTTGTAACATATCTTACCTCTAATTAATAATTAATTTTTCCTGTTAGTTAACCTTATAAGATTTTATTAGATTAAGGTTTAGAAATGTATCTCGCCTTTTAGGCTTAGGCTACATAAACTCCCTTTGGAATAGGTTTTTCATCGTTCAATCAAAAACTTCACAAGTGGAATTATTTTATTTTTCCATTTTACTTAAAAGCATTGAGATAAATTTTTGCATCATTTCTTACACAAGAAACCTAACATAATTACCCACAAATACAACATCATGCAAAAGAAAATCAAAAACGAAGAAGCTGCTCAGCAACCTGAAGTTGCACAAAGAAAAGAAAGCAAATCAAACAAAAAGAAAGCTGCTATTCAAGCAAAAAGTTTTGGTGGCAAACCACTACAGCCTATACAAACCAAACAAAAGGGTCAGCCTCCGATTCAGGCAAAAGGATTTGACGGAAAACCATTGCAACCCATACCCACCAAACAGGCGAGTCAATCACCCATTCAGGTAAAACAACAACCCATACAACGCAAAAGTAACCCTCATGGGCTGCCCCATCAGCTACAAAGCAATATGGAAAATATGGGTGGAGTGGATTTGTCGGATGTGAAAGTACACAAAAACTCTGACAAACCAGTGCAACTCAACGCACACGCCTATGCTCAAGGCTCTGACATTCACCTTGCCCCTGGACAAGACAAACACTTGCCCCATGAAGCCTGGCACGTAGTACAGCAAAAGCAAGGACGGGTGCAAGCCACTACCCAAATGAAAAACAGCAATGGCAAGGTAGGCGTTAACGACAATCCAGCCCTGGAACGCGAAGCCGATGTCATGGGAGAAAAAGCCCGGCAAGGAACCCAAGGAACTACCAAAACTGAGCAAACCAACGGCAATACATCATCTACTGTACAGATGAAAAACGCGGTAATACAACGTGTACCCAAAAATAGCCACTATGGTACATTTACTGACACTACCTATGCCCTACAGTCAGGAGACACAAAACTTCGTATGGTGCTCAATTTTAAACCAAATGCCAATGCTGATTCTACTAAAGTAGGGCTCACCCAAACTGTAAAAGCCATAAAAGCAGGAAAAAAAGCCACCATTGACCCCAATGCCAGCACCAAAATGGCTCCCGATGGACATAGAATAGACCAGCATTCCAAGTATAGAAACCCTCTCTATGCTACTGGTAGCGAACCCGTGACAAATAAAGATAAACTTGAAAGTTATTCTACCAGCGCAAGTTGGGGGCAACATGGAGACAAAGACCCACATACCAAGGTATGGACAGATGCCATATTAAAAGATACGCCTACTGTAAGCACCAGCAATAACTCAAGCACAGAGTTTGAAACGGCGGCCATTGCCTTAGAAGGCAACGATAAGGGAACATATTATGGATCGATAAAGTGGGGATGGAAAAAAGATGGCGCTGGAAAAGTGACCAAAACTACTTTTGATGCTGTATCTAAGGGCACTCCTTCCAAAAACTTTCTAAAAGCCGTTAAAGCGTGGAATGATGGTACAACCCGCGGCACTTACGCAGCCAAGGCAGATAATACCCCTTTATATGATGGCACACTCAAAGAATTGGGCAAACTAAAAAAGGATGACACTTTTATTCAAGAAAAAGCTGCTGAAGCTGGTGGAATCATTTACACGTATGGCAAAGTAACCAGTGGTACCCAAAACACCAAAAAAGGGTACATTAAGTCAAGCGACCTGAAAGATAAGGGAGATGGTAAAAACACCATTGACTTACCGTTGGTAGCAGTAAAACTCACCAAAGAAGCCAATGTTCCTCTGTATGTTGACGCTGATAAAAAAAATAAAGCCATGGACTTGCCTATCAATACCAGGCTTAAAGTAACAGGGGAGGAAAAAGGGCTGCATAAGGTAGAAATTGTAGATGGAACGAATACCACCAAAACTGGTTATTTGGAAAAAAATAAAATCAAAGATGAATAATTATTCCGCACAAAGCTATTGGGTCAAATATATTATTATGCTCATGATAGGCAGCACTTGCTTGCTGCCTTCTATGGCGTGCCAATCCCAAACTACAACAAACAAAATCACTCATACCATGGCTCAATCACCTCAAAACCCTATGGTTCATAAGTTGATGAACAATGCTTATGGCGACTTTTTTAACTATCTAGAGCGAGACCAAGCCGTCAATAGGGCTTGGGGTGAATCTAATAGCTTAAAAAAGCTCAAAAACATAGTAAGCGACCCAAGCCTGCCACTTAAGGCTCGTTTTTTAGCCTGTGAAGTACTGTTTGAAAAACATTTTATATTTGTAGCTGATGTAGGAGGGGCATTGGTAGCTAAAATATACGCCGATGCGCTGGTAAACAACCAGACTGGAGTAGCCAACTCGTGGGGTTTTTTGTATGAACAAGACGATGCCGGGCCTACTGGCATTCGTTTTTCGATGATAGGCAAAAGCAGTGTGCCCTATTTAGAGGCTTTGCTCGACAACAATCAGCGTACCTTGCTATATGCTGGCAGCAAAGAAGCCACCATAGGCAATGCCTACCAATACCGGGTCAAAGATTTTGCCGCTTTTTATTTGTCTAAAATCACCCTTACTCCCATTACTTTTTATCAAGATATGGCCAAACGCGATGCTGAAATTGAACGATTTAAAAAGGAGTTGGCAAAAAACTAAGCCAAGTACTGACAAATCTTAGCGAGTAATTTTTCCCCACTGGTTAACCCTGTAAGTTTTTAATAGATTAAGGAACGTGTCTCGATTTTTAAATTTAAAAGGAACGAGATGAATTTTTATGTAAAAAATACCTAACATAATTACCCACAAATACAACATTATGCAAAAGAAAATCAAAAACGAAGAAGCTGCTCAGCAACCTGAAGTTGCACAAAGAAAAGAAAGCAAATCAAACAAAAAGAAAGCTGCTATTCAAGCAAAAAGTTTTGGTGGCAAACCACTACAGCCTATACAAACCAAACAAAAGGGTCAGCCTCCGATTCAGGCAAAAGGGTTTGACGGAAAACCATTGCAACCCATACCCACCAAACAGGCGAGTCAATCACCCATTCAGGCAAAACAACAACCCATACAACGCAAAAGTAACCCTCATGGGCTGCCCCATCAGCTACAAAGCAATATGGAAAATATGGGTGGAGTGGATTTGTCGGATGTGAAAGTACACAAAAACTCTGACAAACCAGTGCAACTCAACGCACATGCCTATGCTCAAGGCTCTGACATTCACCTTGCCCCTGGACAAGACAAACACTTGCCCCACGAAGCCTGGCACGTAGTACAGCAAAAGCAAGGACGGGTGCAAGCCACTACCCAAATGAAAAACAGTGATGGCAAAGTAGGCATCAATGACAACCAAGCATTGGAGCACGAAGCCGATGTAATGGGAGAAAAAGCCAAGCAGGGAACACAAGATGTTGCCAAAACTGGACAAACAAATAGTAATACACCGTCTACTGTACAAATGAAAAATGCGGTGGTACAACGTTTTAAATACTCTGATGCCAAGTATGCCAAACTCTACCCCAGACTTACTCATTATTTGAAGCATGGCATTAAGGACGTGTTAAATGTTCCTGCAATTGTAAAAGCGATGAAAAAGTATGGGCAACTTACCAAAGCCAACCTTGAAGAAGGGCTTACGTGGGGCAAAGGACCGTCGCTCGTCATCAAACCTTTGGCAGGCGCCATTGGATCATTTTCGCCTGGAATAGGCTCACAAGTGCTGAATATTGACGAAGATACAGTAAAAGAGCTGGAAAATGCTAAAGGAAACGACCGGGATATTTACCTTTTTCTCGTAGGAGAAACTATTTTGCACGAGTACATCCACTATGGAGACGATCAGGATGGAGTCGATTATCCTGGTGAGGAAGGAGACTTGTTCGAGAAAGAGGTTTACGGGCAAGACATTAGTGGCTATGATTCGGCCAAAAAAGTAGTGGAAGCCTATAAAAAGAAAAAACAAAACTAATATTTCTTATACCCTGGCAGGTTTTGCAGCCTGCCAGGTATAAAAAAACCAATGACTTTAAATATTTACCCTGATGAAATATATATACCTGCTATTCACCCTTTTACTGTTTGCACAATGCCAAAGTTCAAGCAAAAAACCTACAGAATCAAATATGCCAACAGCTAACAAAACTTCTCATAATACCAGCAGCACAAGCAACGACACTACGCAAATGCTTCGGCAAGTGATTGACCTGCCCAAACTACAGCCCTACTATCATAGCAATTTGCCCGAAAGGGTGCCCCTGGTGGTAGAAAAAAACCAGTATGTGTTAGCCAAGTCATCGCTCAAGAAATTTGACCAGCCTGTGGTTTTCTTAGACAGAGCCGGTATTGTGGCACAAAACACAAAAGCCTACCTTGTCATTACCAAATTGGATATAGATGCTCAAACAAAAAAAGCTACAGTAGAATTTACCTACCCCATTGAGGGCATTGACGGACAGGTAAGCCTGAGCAATTCTCAAGGCAAATGGGAGGTAGTAAAATCATCGATACAGGAGCAATAAATGACTTTTTTCAGCATCATTTACCCACCTGTGGCTTAGTACACTGTAAAATAAATATCTTATGCTTTTTTCGGCTTCTTTTGCCCTCTGACTTCTCTTTACAAAAATCGCGTAGCTTTGGCTATGCTCTATTTGTAAAGATCGCCAGCAAACAAAATAAACTCGAACTAAATGACAACTTACTTAATTTACAGTGTACTCAGGAATAGTACCAAAATAAATTTACATTTTTAACGTCATCTTTCGCTGACAGAATTCGTTAAAAAAACTTGCCGTCCCGCAGGGCTGGCTCAACATCCACAGGATATTGCCCTGCCTCTCCTGCCAACAAAATATTTTGGTGTTACTATAGAAATTTAATTGCTCACCATTCCTTAGAGCTGCACCTTTCCAAACTTCAGGTATATATCCCAGGTAATGGTACGCTGACGAACTTCTTCGCCCCAGACTTTGGTAAGTTCAGGGCGGAGTGTTTCTACTGGGTTCACCCCGTTTTGTACAATGTATTTTTGCACACTCGACCAGGTTTTCAGGTAACCCAATAAATCGTCGAGACTCCAGTTCAATTTCATTTTAAAATCAGGGGTGGCTATAGGCTCATAAGGAAACACAATGCTTTCGTAGGCATTGTCAATGTGTTTGCGTTCAGCATCCCAGTATTTGCCCACTACCTGAGTATAAAAATGACGAATAAGGGTATTAAGTGCCGAAGCATTGGCTATTTGCGCTTCAAAATACCCCAAACCATAACCCCAAAGCGCCAGCATAGCTCCCGGACGCGCCACTCGTTGCACTTCTTCATAAAAACGTTCCATCCTAAACCAATGAGCCGCCTGCCCTACCGCAATAAAATCGACCGAGTCGTTGGCAAGCCCTGAATCTTCGGCAGTAGCCACATGATAGTGAATATTGGGCATTTGTACGGCGTGGTCTATTTGTGCTTTGCTGGCATCAGTGGCCATTACCTGGTCAAAATGACTTGCCAATGCTTTGGCCACTTGTCCGTTGCCTGTAGCACAATCCCAGGCTTGAGTTTTATTGGGTACTTGCTGTAATAAAAAATCGTATAGACCTTCAGGGTAACTGGGGCGATACTTGGCATAGATGCTGGCTTGTTTTGAAAAATTATCTTTAAAGTTCATAGTAAAAAAATGCTATTGTCGCTTAATTAATTGAGTTACAACCCAATAGACACACTACCAGGTAGGGCACAAATATATCATCAAAAGGCAATGAATAACTATACGGCAGGCATATTTTTACAAATTGGCAGACACCACAGTAAAGAGGCTTCTACAAAACCTTAAATTGTTATACTTAAACTTAAAAAAAGAAAGGTTGTACAATACTTCCTCAGAGTTTTTGCCCAATCATAAAGTATATTCATATTTATCGAGTAATTTTGGGGACTGATTAATATAATATTAAAAAGAGTAAGCATAATGGAGCACAATGTAGCCGAGGCTAAAAAAACAGACGCAAACAACAACTCTACTGAGAAAAAACATTGGTACCTTAAGCTAAAAGAAAGATGGGGAGTAAGCAGTGATTTTCAAGTATTTTTGATTTTTGTAGTATTTGGCCTTACTGGATCTACCGTAGTATATGTCAAAGGCTTTTTTTTCCAAATCATAGGGTTTGATGCCGCCACGCCAGGTTGGATAAAAACGGTGACCTATCTATTATTTATTTTTCCTGCCTACCAAGCTTTACTGTTGATATATGCTTTTATTTTTGGTCAGTTTGATTTCTTCTGGGCAAAGATGAAAAAAATGGGCAAAGGCATCAAACGTTTGTTTGGTGGCAAAAAGTCAAGTAAATAATGATGGATGATACACCGTTTTTTTGAGAAAGGCTACTTGATTATCCCCCAATATAAGTTGGTCAATGTGCATATTGGCCAACTCATCTTAACAACACTATATAGTCAATTACGAATGTTCGCCAAGTGAGGCTAAAAACTATGGTCTAAGGACTCCAGACTAAATTACGAGTTTAAACCCTTGTTTTAGTGGAAATAGCTCTTAAAGCGGGCTGTCCATTCCTACTCTACCCTACTATTTTTCGCCCTGATTTGTGTCTCCACAACCGAGTTTACGAGCTCTGCGCAGCTAAATCAAACCACCCACAAATCCTTAGATGCCGATACATATCGGTACCTAAAAAATAACTTATTTTAGGGTTTCGATCGGTTGGTAAAGACACCATAGCCGTCAGGCTAAGCAAACAAGTGTAGAAAATTCACCCTAAAAATACCGCCACCGCCTCAGCGAGTGTCTCCACTCGCTGATTGAGCCTCTAAAAAAAAGCGCCCAAAGACAGTCTGGTCTCTTGTGAAGACACAAGCGACGGCGGAAAGATACCTACCCTCATGTTTCAATCCTTGTTTTAGTGGAAGTAGCTCTTAAAGTTACTGCTTTCAGGGTGTGCCATTTCAATACTAATCTGTTTCAATCCTTGTTTTAATGGAAGTAGCTCTTAAAGAGATTTATAAGGAAGCGATTAGGGTCGTCAATAGTGAAAGTTTCAATCCTTGTTTTAATGGAAGTAGCTCTTAAAGTGTATGGGGAAAGAGCAGAAGAGGCGCTTTCGGAGTGTTTCAATCCTTGTTTTAATGGAAGTAGCTCTTAAAGAGTAATAGGATATGGGGAAGCGACGAAAATATAAAGTTTCAATCCTTGTTTTAATGGAAGTAGCTCTTAAAGTGTGGTGTTCACTAGAACATTAGGCGGGCAAACTGGTTTCAATCCTTGTTTTAATGGAAGTAGCTCTTAAAGGCAACAATGCCTAAGCGTCAGTTTATAGGTGCAAAGTTTCAATCCTTGTTTTAATGGAAGTAGCTCTTAAAGTATAAATACCCCGCACACGCTACTTATTACGACGAGTTTCAATCCTTGTTTTAATGGAAGTAGCTCTTAAAGAGAGTCTTTTTGTTGGTGAAGTTGTTCTTGTTAAGTGTTTCAATCCTTGTTTTAATGGAAGTAGCTCTTAAAGCTTTTGCCTCTTTTTCGTTGTCAGTTATGTACTTATGTTTCAATCCTTGTTTTAATGGAAGTAGCTCTTAAAGTGTAAAGTGTTCGAATTTAACCCTTTCTCTGATACTGGTTTCAATCCTTGTTTTAATGGAAGTAGCTCTTAAAGAAGAAAGGGAACCAAGTATATGTAGAAGGTAGACTGGTTTCAATCCTTGTTTTAATGGAAGTAGCTCTTAAAGCATAAAGGAATTAATAAGGCGTATTGATTGCTTTAGTTTCAATCCTTGTTTTAATGGAAGTAGCTCTTAAAGAAGTCGTTTATAATCGGGCACAACGTTAGCTTCGATAGTTTCAATCCTTGTTTTAATGGAAGTAGCTCTTAAAGCTATAGCAGACAAGAGAAACAGACATATAGAAGCTGGTTTCAATCCTTGTTTTAATGGAAGTAGCTCTTAAAGAAGTCTTTTGGCGAGACAATCGCTGAATCTGCCTGGTTTCAATCCTTGTTTTAATGGAAGTAGCTCTTAAAGATTTTAATTGGTCATCTGTCCAGAGCAAATGGAGAATGTTTCAATCCTTGTTTTAATGGAAGTAGCTCTTAAAGCTACTTTACCAGAAAGTATAGGTAACTTAAGTAACCTGTTTCAATCCTTGTTTTAATGGAAGTAGCTCTTAAAGGGTGCTGAAAAAGAAAATGAGTTTCAATGGAATGAGATTTTGTTTCAATCCTTGTTTTAATGGAAGTAGCTCTTAAAGCCTACAGTTTTTCATCAGTTTATCCTGATGTAAGGGGTTTCAATCCTTGTTTTAATGGAAGTAGCTCTTAAAGGATAAGGGTATGAGGTGGATAGGTCAAAGTGGCACCCGGTTTCAATCCTTGTTTTAATGGAAGTAGCTCTTAAAGGCGCAATCTTAATAGTGCACTTAGTGCTAACAGTCGTGGTTTCAATCCTTGTTTTAGTGGAAGTAGCTCTTAAAGTTGTATTTGCGGGTGTGTAGGTAATAGGTGCCATCAGAGTTTCAATCCTTGTTTTAGTGGAAGTAGCTCTTAAAGTCAAAGCTCCACTTCTCTACCAGGTCCCATCTTACTTGTTTCAATCCTTGTTTTAGTGGAAGTAGCTCTTAAAGAAAGCCAGCTTTGAGGCATTTGCAGATCGAGCAGAAAGTTTCAATCCTTGTTTTAGTGGAAGTAGCTCTTAAAGATAACCGGAGCAGGTGTTGTTGTATGACCCTTAAAAGGTTTCAATCCTTGTTTTAGTGGAAGTAGCTCTTAAAGCCAACTACTGTTTTTGCATTGGATAATTCAACTTCGTTTCAATCCTTGTTTTAGTGGAAGTAGCTCTTAAAGGCTGAAACATTCGCCTCATCTACAAAAACATTCCGGCGTTTCAATCCTTGTTTTAGTGGAAGTAGCTCTTAAAGTGTCTTTTGATGTTTCTCACTGATTTACAATGTGTTATAGCAAATTTACTATAGCCCAAAATCAAAAAAATCAATAAGTCAAAGAGCTTTTTAAGCCCATTTTAGCAAGTTTTCCGAACAGGTAACCTACTTATAGTCAGCTTGTTAAAGGTGTATTTGGGACTATCCCAAATAAATTACCCTCCGGCAAAGGTTTTTGTTGAGGGAAGGCATCCGCTTTGATGCGTACAAGATGCACATCTTTTTTTAGATTTAGTAGCATTGTGCAATTTTTTTTATTCAATGAGGGAGCACCTCACCTACTTTTTCTGAAAGGCAAAGCAGTACACAAAAACTATTTGATTACGGGCAAGTACTTTCACCAAAAAATGTTTATTTTGGAATTTTGCCGCAACTCACTCAGCATGATGACAACCCCAACTATTGGTACTTTCTCTCTCTCCCGCAACTTGCGCCTGTTGCAAGACAAGAAGACGGTCAGCATACAACGTCTGTACAAATACCGCTGGCTTTATGTAAGCGTGTTGGGGATAATGTCCATTACCCTGATCTTTTTTACTTTAATGATTGCTTACCTAGCTTTTGCCGAAGGTCGTCCGGCTTACCTTGGAGGAGTAGCGTTGTTTCTGATCATTGACATCAGCATGTTTTTTCTTTTACGCAACTATATTTTCAGTAAAGAAGTATTGACTCTCGACCTTGCCCAAAAAACAGTGGGTTTCAGGTTTGGCAGAAAAAAACGCTATCACTTTTCATTTGCCGAGGTGACCCAATGGCAACTCAGGGGTGAAATTTACCAACACTCCAGAGGTAAGTATGTCCACGCCAAGTTGTATTTGATACTTGCCAGCCCTCAAGCCCAGGTAGCGGGCAAACAATACCTTACTTTATTTACGTTTTTGCCCAGTGGCCTGGGAATGAATGATAGCCCCAAAACCCGTGAGAGTGCTTACCAAAGAGGCAAAGAGGTATGCGAAAAGCTACAAGAGCTCACCCAAATCCCGTGGAAATGGTACGATTACCAAAAAATACGATGATATGCTCAAAAAACTCAAACAATACATCCAATGGTTGTTTCAGGGAAACCTGCTCAGTTATCACTCCGGGGTTGCTAACCAACAACTCACGTTTAAAGGCAAAAGCCGGGCTTTTCAACGACTGGTGCTCAACAGCACCTTATCTTTGGCGGCCATTTCACTGCCTACTGTGCCTATGGTTTGGCTGGAAAACAGACATCCTCTACTGGTGATCACTGCTATTATTTTGTTACTGGCAGGATTTATTGCCTTTTGCTTAGGCGTTATTACCATGGCTTATCAACCTTTTTGGCTACACAAAAATCAACTCACCTTTACCCCCAACTACCTGCAAACGATCAATAGTGTGGGCATCAAACACACCCTCTATGCTCATAAACTCAAAGCTTTTACCCTACGCTATGATTTTAGCCAGGCAGAGGTAGTACAAATACAGTTATGGAGCAACCATCGCAAAGTCTATTTTGTCAACGCTTACCTGAGTCACTTTGCCAGCAATGCCCACGACTTGTTCGAGCAACTTAAACCTTATTTTATCGCCTGGGGTTTTAGCCATATTGACATTCCCGCTCAAAGCTCCGCCCAATCAGGCAGTTGGGTTTTTCAACGCGCTGGCAAAACTACTTTTGCCCCCAATTTGTCACTGACAGCACTACAACAAGCCTCTAAAGAGCACCAACTCAAAATAGGTAATGCACCCGAAGTAGTGGTTAAGTACCTGGTACAACAACAAGGAGAAACATTGCAGGTAAGTCGACCAAAAAACTACACAAAAAAAATGTGGTGGGGCTTTTGGCTAAGTCTCGTCATTGGCGCAGTCATCATTTTTGGGCTTATTTATATGCTTGTATACCACCCTGGCAAAAACGACGGAGGAGTATATGTTTTTTTAGGCTGTATAGGGCTACTTTGGATCATATTTGTGGCGTTATTTTACAGCAATGCCACCGAAGCATTTTGCCTGAGGGTAAGCCCTGAGGAGTTTTACATAAAAAAAAGAAAAAAAGAACAGCGCTACCCTGCCCATCAAATACAAGGTTTGAGATTACAAGGCATTATTAGCCAAGGCAGGTATACCACAGTCATGGGGAGGCTAAGCCTGGTAGTCAATCACGAAAGTGCCCCTCAACCTATTATTTTATTAATTGTAGACTCTGGTCGTTCAGAAAAACTAGATACTCCATTGGTGCGTGACAGTACCTACCAGCGAAGTATGCGCCTTGCCCGACTCATTGCCCAACCTATGGGGCTTGAAGTAGACTGGAAGGGGTTCAAAGAAGGATTTGCCAATATTAAGTCATGAGGTTTGGGTATACTCCTGATGGTTCCCCTCCCACTTGTGTACTTTGCTCGCCGGAAGTTGTTTTTTGCTTGCAAGTTTTATAACATTTAATTATGTTAAATAAAGATGATTTATTAAAAAAAAGCCCTCAAGAGAAGACAAATACTGTTACCAAACGAATACAACTTTTTTTAGCTTTCATACATAGTATTTTGCCCCAACACATAGCAACTCACCTATAAATACTGGTTTTTTCAAAGATATCTTCTGTTTTTTAATGCTGAAGTGCAATCATTTTTTTATAATTGCGCCCTCTTTAGGAATGGGCAAAAATAACTTTTCGTTTCCGAGGTGATACTTTATGTTGATAGGTTGATGATTTTTTCTGGCTTTAGCCAGGGTATACAAAAATGCCTCGTGCCAACATAAAGTCTCTGACTCCAGAGAAATAACTTATTTTCAAGCACTCCTTATAATCATAGACAGACCATAAACAAAGAATGAAAAAGATCATTAGCCTGCTGGGGCTCGCTTTATTTAGCATTACTCAAGTTTTAGCACAGGGCAAAGCACCCACCCCTAAGCCCTCCACCATGGACAATATACTCAATGAAATAAGCAACGCTGTTTTTTTCAGCATCAACATTGGTGGTGCCAAAATACCCGTAGTATTGATGTGGCTGCTGGCTGGAGCCATATTTTTCACCTTTTACATGAAGTTTATCAACCTCACCGGATTCAAACACGCCATTGATGTGGTAAGAGGTAAATATGATGACCCAAATGATGTAGGAGAAGTATCTCACTTTCAAGCACTTACTGCAGCTCTTTCGGGCACTGTGGGGGTAGGTAACATTGCCGGGGTAGCCGTAGCCATTTCGCTGGGAGGACCTGGCGCTACTTTTTGGATGATTCTTGCCGGATTCCTAGGGATGTCATCCAAGTTTGTAGAATGTACCCTGGGGGTAAAATACCGCGACAAGCACGCCGATGGCTCGGTGTCGGGTGGTCCTATGTACTACCTAAGCAAAGGATTGGCATTGCAAAACAAAAAGAAACTAGGAAAAATACTTGCTATCATTTTTGCCGTGTTCTGCGTAGGAGGTTCCTTTGGTGGTGGCAATATGGTACAAATCAACCAGGCTACCCAACAACTCATCATTGCCACTGGAGGCACCGATAGTTACCTGTATGGTCAAGGATGGATTTTTGGGGTAGCTATGGCAATTGTAGTAGCCATTATCATTATTGGAGGAATCAAGAGTATTGCCAATGTAACCGACAAAGTGGTGCCTTTTATGGTAGGTATTTATGTAGCTGCCGCCTTGTTTGTCATCTTGAGCCACTTCTCAGAAATCCCCAAAGCATTTGGTATCATCGTCAACGGAGCGTTTTCAGCAAAAGCTGCCTACGGTGGTTTTATTGGGGTGTTGATTATGGGTTTCAAACGTGCGGCATTCTCCAACGAAGCCGGTATTGGCTCGGCATCTATTGCGCACTCGGCAGCCAAAACCGACGAACCAGTAAGCGAAGGAATAGTAGCTTTGCTTGAGCCTTTTATCGATACTGTAGTAATTTGTACAATGACTGCCCTGGTCATCATTATCACTCAATCTTACTCGGTGCCCACCAGCAACAACTCTGAAGCCATTGCGCTTACCTCTAAGGCCTTTGGTTCGGTGATGCCTTTCTTCCCTACGGTGTTGTCTATTGCAGTTATCCTGTTTGCTTTGTCTACCATGCTCTCTTGGTCTTATTATGGTACCAAATCCTGGGCTTACCTGTTTGGCGAAGGACAAGTGGCAAGCATTAGCTACAAAGTATTGTTTTGTTCTTTTATTGTAGTTGGTTCAGCCGTAAGTGCACAAAGTGTGTTTGATTTTGGCGATGCTATGATCTTTGCTATGAGCTTTCCCAATATATTGGGGCTTTACTTGCTGGCACCCGAAATCAAGAAAGACCTTGCTACCTATATGGGTAAAATAAAAACAATGAGAAAAGCATAAGTTAGGTTCTTAAAACCTGTAAACATATATAGAAGACAACCTCTTTTGGGGTTGTCTTTTTTTATGATGCACAGTGTGTTTTTTTTGTTTGACCCTGTTAGTACAGACTCAAGGAGTTTCAACCAAATAACATACTGATTATAAGCAATTTACATCGACTTGTAGCTCATAGCTTATCGCTTGCTACTACTTATCATGAAATATCCTTAACTTTAAAAACCAAAAGAGTCACCAAACAATAAAATCAAGCAAATATATGCTCTTTAAAGATATCATAGGACAAACTGAAATCAAACAACAACTTATTCATGCCATTCAGAGCAACCACGTGGCACACGCCCAAATGTTTTGGGGGGCCGAAGGAGGAGCTGCTCTGCCGTTGGCTTTGGCTTATGCCCAATACATACATTGCGAAAACAAACAAGCCACTGACGCTTGTGGTACTTGTGCTGCCTGTATCAAAAGCCAAAAGCTTATTCATCCTGATCTTTCGTTTGTGTTTCCGGTGGCTACTACCAAAAAAATAAGTTCCAAACCTGTCAGCAAAGATTTTATGGAAGAATGGCGGCAGTTTTTGACCAAGCACCCCTATGTAAGCCTCAGCGATTGGTTGAGTTTTATTGATGCCGAAAGCAAACAAGCCAATATTTCGGTAGACGAGAGCCGTCATATTATTCAACAGCTTTCACTAAAACCATTTGAAAGCGAATATAAAATTTTACTGCTTTGGTTGCCCGAATTTATGAACATCAGTGCTGCCAACGCCATATTGAAAATACTGGAAGAGCCTTCGCCCAAGACGCTGTTTTTGTTGGTAAGCCAAAACCCTAACCAGCTACTTGCCACTATTATATCACGGGTGCAGGCTGTGCAAACCGCCCCTATTACCGACGAAGAAGTAGCCAACTACCTCGTGGCTCATCAACAACTCCCCCCCGAAAAAGCCCAACAAGTAGCTTATATGGCAGATGGTAGCATCAATGCCGCCATTCACTTACTCGACAATACCCACCACACTCAACACGAGCTTTTTGTAGAGTGGATGCGTACTTGTTTTAAAAAAGACATGGAAGCATTGGTAAGTCTCACCGATACTTTTGCCAAGTTGAGCAAAGACCAACAAAAAAACTTGTTTCAATACGGGCTACACATCTGCCGCGAAGCATTGGTATGGAAACAAGGCGACGAGCAGCTAGTGCGCTTGGCAGGCAAAGAATATCAGTTTGTGCAAAACTTCTCAAGAGTACTGCAAATACACAATAGTAGTTTATTGTACGAACAGTTCAACGACGCCATTTTTCATCTGGAGCGCAACGCCAGCCCAAAAATTGTATTTATGGATACCTCGCTCCATATCATTCAAATCATCAACCCCACTCGTAAATAATTGATTTTGAGTAAAATTATTCACATATTTGCTAGTTAATTATCACAAAAACGGCATTAGTGCAGTTGGTAGTTTTTTAATAAAATAAAGTGTTTAATGCCTGACAGGTTTTAAAAACCTGTCAGGCATAGATAGAAAACCCTGATTTTTCCTTGATTTACAGGCTTTAAAACACTTGATGAAATATTATACTGTCAACCACCTACACTATGATCCTTTTGTGTTTCATATAATCTCAACAAAAAGAAAGGATTGTTTCCATGCACATCAGAATTGGAACCAGGGGCAGCAAACTGGCTCTTTGGCAGGCAAATTACGTAGCCGATTTATTACAAAAAGGAGGAGCTACCACAGAGTTGGTAATGGTTGAAACAAAGGGAGATAAGATTCTGAATAAGGCACTCTCTAAAATAGGCAGCAAGGGGGTTTTTACCGAAGAGCTGGAAGAGCATTTGCGTCAAAAAGAGGTAGACATTGCCGTGCACAGTGCCAAAGATGTTCAATCGACCTTGCCTGACGACCTGGAACTGATTGCTTTTTCTGAACGGGAGGAGGTGCACGATGTTTTAATCAGCTTTAATACCGATGCCCGCCTCGACACCTTCAACAGTTCCTACATTATAGGCACATCTTCTACCCGACGAGTAGCTCAACTCAAGCATTATTACCCCAAAATTCGCACCGCTGACGTAAGGGGCAACCTGCAAACCCGGATGAAAAAGCTGGAAAAGGGCAATTATGATGCGTTGATTTTGGCGTATGCCGGGGTTCACCGCATGGGCTTCTCAAAATACATTGTAGAAGACCTCTCTCCCAACAAGTTTATACCTGCAGTAGGGCAAGGCTGCGTGGCTATAGAAGCTGCCAAAGACCTCAATAACGATAAAGTGGCTATGATCAGGCAATGTGTAAACGACAAAAAAACCGAGCAGTGCCTGCGTGCCGAAAGATCGTTTCTGAAAACCCTCGAAGGTGGCTGTAGTATTCCAGTATTTGGGCTTGCCCGCATCAAAAAAAACCAAATAGAGCTCAAAGGAGGCATTATAAGCCTCAACGGGCAAGACCTGGTAAAACAGCAAGCTAAAGGAGTACTAGATGACGGCGTTAGTATTGGAAAACAATTGGCTGAACGTATTTTGCAAGATGGTGGCGAGGAGATTTTAAGTGAAATCAAAGCGAACCTTTAGGCCTTTGCTACAAAACTTAGAATACCAAGGTTATTTCCCAAACATTAATCCTACCTGCCAGGTTTTGAAAACCTGGCAGGTAGGATATTTCTCAAAAAAATCGGTTTTCCCTAATAAAATTTGATAATCTTTGAATGGTGTGACAACCCCTACTTTGCTTTCAAGAGTAGCACCTTTTATTGGCATAACCATCAGGTTTACTGGAAGATTGCTGACTATGTAACGGCTCTTTAAGGAACAAGTAATGCCAACTTTTGAAATAGATAAGTAGCCACCAAACTGTTGCTTCTTCGTATATTGGTACTGTACCACGTTTTTCTTAAGGCATCAAAATTGTAAAATATAATAATTTAAAAGGCTTCGTTCCAATTAATCACTATCTTGTTTTTGATTAAATCGCTATGTCTAAAATATTATTATACGAAGCAGTTTGAAGTAATTATTGAGCATTCCTGCTGAAAATATTCACCCAAAAAAAATGGCAAAACTCTTTGGTAAAGAAATTAATCTAAATTTTGGTGCAATCAAAACCCGGTTGATCGCGAGTTTTGCACTGATTGGCTTGTTTGTACTGCTTATTATACTAGTAGCCTACCTTGCTACCAGCAGCACCATTCGGCAAAACGATCAGGTAATGTCGATTTATCAGCCCACCAATCAATCGGTTCAGGCATTACAAATCGACATTAGCCAAACCATCAGAGCCATTCAAAAACGAGTAAATGTTTATTATGATTCCCAGGAAGAGTTTATCAAAAATTTGTACCGAGACCTCCGGACAATTAACAAACTAAAAAGGGCGCAAGTCAAGCATTTAGAAAAACTCAATGCAGTGTTTGCCCAATACAACCGAACAGAACTCAAAGATATTTTTCAGAATATTCAAGGTAACTTAAAAAAAATCAACGCTGAGATTGACAAATGTCGCTTTGTTGTACGTAACTCTGAGAAAATCAATCAAAAAATTTGGCGATACCAACACCTCACTGCTCCCACAACTCAAGACACCATTCTTCTGCTGCATAACGAAGAGCTTGCCAACTTGCTAGAAGTAAAACTCGTGCCACTGGAAGCAGAGCTCCATAGCCTGGTCAAAGAGTTTATTTTTAAAAATAACATTGTGATCAAAGAAACCAACCACCTGCTCAACGACAACCTGCACATGTTATTGATCATGGAGTTTTTAATGGTGGCTATTCTCTGTATTATTATATTTTTTGCCATCCAGTTGC
The DNA here is from genome assembly GCF_000169175.1 of Microscilla marina ATCC 23134. Lineage (NCBI taxonomy): Bacteria > Pseudomonadati > Bacteroidota > Cytophagia > Cytophagales > Microscillaceae > Microscilla > Microscilla marina. The sequence continues at coordinate 32,669 of NZ_AAWS01000018.1, read as the reverse complement.
TCATGAAATACCTCAACAACGACCTAGAGGTGATCGTTCTCTACATAAAAAAGCTTTTGAATGGCGAAATTCCCAAACGCCCCTTCACCAAAAGCCATGAGTTCATGACCTTGGCACACCACCTCAATGCTTTAATCAAAGATTTGGTAAGCCTCAGAAGATTTGCATTAAGAGTGAATGATAACAAGTTTGACAATGACGAAGCGCTGTTTAAAGACTCGGGAGATTTAGGTGCAGCCCTGGCAAAAATGCGGGATGGACTCAAGCAAGTATCTGACGAAAACAAGGAACGCTACTGGAGCAATGCCGGAATTGCCAAATTCAGTGATATATTACGCTCTAATGTTGACAACTTGTTGAACATGGGGAATGACCTGATATCGAACCTGGTGAAGTACCTTGAAATCAATCAAGGTGGCTTTTTCACGGTAGAGCACGACCCGGAAGGCAAAGAAGAGTATTTGCAGCTTACTGCTTCGTATGCTTACAATAGCCAAAAATACCTTGAAAAAAAGGTACTGAGAGGACAAGGGCTCATAGGACAAGCCTGGGTAGAAAAAAACACCATTTACCTGAAAGATATTCCTAAAGACTATGCCATTATCACCTCTGGAATGGGCGAAGCTACGCCTACCTGTATCGTAATTGTGCCATTGCATGTAAACGGAATGGTGCTGGGGGTTATAGAGTTAGGCGCTTTTCATGATATTGCACCTTATAAAGTAGAGTTTATAGAAAAAATAGCCAAGGATATAGCCTCCTCTATTGCTGCCACCCGTGCCAACGAACAAACTCGTTTGTTGCTGACCGAATCGCAAGAAAAAACAGAGACGATGGAGCGTCAAGAGGAGATTATGCGTAAAAATGTGCGACAACTGCAAGACACTCAAAACGTGATGCGTCAAGCGCAAAAAGAGCTTGCTACTAAAGAAGCCAACCTCGATGCCCTCATCAATAGTACGCCCCACGCCATGATTGCCTTTGACCTAAGCTACCGGGTAACCGCTATTAACAAGTCTATGCGGCAACGCTACATAGAAACCGGGGTAAACCTCGATATTGGCAACAATATGCTGGATGCCATGGCTAAAGAAGAAATTGAAAAACACCAGCACGAATACAAACGGGTGTTATCGGGTGAAAAATTTGTGGTGATGCATCAATCTATCAAGAACAACCAAGAGTTTTTCTATTTGCTCAATTACAACCCTATCAAAGATCACAAAGGCAAGGTGATAGGCGCCTCGCTCTTTATAGAAGATATTTCACAGCAACAACGGGCACAAATGTCGTTGAAAGAAACCGAGCGTAACCTTAAATCACTGATTAACAACACTGAAGATGCCATTGTAGCTTTTAATCAAGACTATGAAATACTGGTGGTAAATGATAAATACAAAGAAAAGTTTAAAGACCATCCACTAAGGCTGGAAGCCGGAGCCCATATACTCGATTTTTTAGAAAAAGGCCACGAAGAAGAATGGAAAGTGTACTATGAGAGGGCATTGGGTGGCGAAAGCTTTATGGAGCTGCGAGATGAAACGATCTTTGGTTTTAAACCCCGTTATTTAGAGTACTGGTTTAACCCTATTTATGATGAAGGACAAGAAGTAACTGGAGTATCTATATTTTCGCGCGATGTGAGCGAAGCTCGAAGCTCAGAAAGAAAAGTAAGACAATTGTTGCTGGAGTCGTTAGAGTCGGAAGAAAAACTAAGAAGGCACGAAAACGATATGCAAAAGCGCATTGTAAATTATGAAAAACGCATTCAAGAACTCGAAGAACAAATAAAAATACTGGACAACCTGGGCAATGAACCAGGTATTCAATAAAATGTGCAAGATCTCAAAAGCAAAAAAGTCGGACACTGACAGTGCCCGACTTTTTTTGTTTTGACTCTACAATTAAATAATCAGCTGATTAGTGATCTGGAAAAAATAAGGTGTGCCAATTCAAGAAAATATATTGTTCTCAGGCGATTCAAAAAAAACGGTGCATAGCCAAAGCTATGAAACTTTTTTTTGAGAAGAATGAGGGCTATAGATACACTTTAATGGCTCAAATTATTTATGAAAGATCACTTATCGCTTAATCATCAGCTTTTGACGTGAAATGACCCCACCTGCTCCGTCATAAAGCGTTACCAGGTACAGGCCTCTTACTATGTGCGACACTCCAAACTGAATTTTACCACTTTGGTCTACCGTAGGTTGTATGTTTACCTTTTGCCCGTTCAAGTCGCTCAACACTACCTGAGGTGTGCCTTGACTGATGTGGCTATAGCTTAAAGTAACCACATTGCTTGCCGGGTTGGGGTACATAGTAACTACAGTGGTATTGTTTGCCATCGCAAACGCATTTTGTTGTGCTGCCGTAGCGATCACCCTGCTTTGGCTTGCTTTACCGTTTAAGTAAGCTTTTACATTTTGGAAAGCGCTTGCGTCTAAGTCACCATCAGTAGTTTTTACTTCTATGTAGTATACTTTATCTTGGGTATTTACCCCTTTCATAGTATAAGAAGTAAGCAAAAACTTTTGGTTTTGGTAAGCATTCCAACGCATTTTCATTTCGGCATTGGTACCAGCGGTCGCATAGTCTGCTTTCTGCACCTGCACCTTGCGGTGGTCATACTCAAAGCTAAAATCAATGGCATGTAGTTTACCTTCTCCCCGGTAATATACCGGAATACGATACCCACCATCACCCATGTCCTCAGAATTGAACAAGTCAATGGCAAGCGTTCCTTCGCTTTTAGTGGTGCGCAAATGGTTGCTCACCCCGGTAATCCAGCTTCCGTCTACATCGCCTAACATAATACCATAAAACAAATTATTGGTATTGCCAGTATCACATACTGAACCCTCTTGTACCGGGCGGCAAGTAGTCAAGTCAGGGGCATTGTCGCGCCAAAAACCAGCATCACTTGCCGTATTGCCTACATACACCGGATAATTATTTGTGGCATTAAAATCTACAGCCGTATTTACCGTTGTTTGGTCTACAAAGCGCCAGTCTAACGAATACACTCCGGCTTGGGTGGGTTGCTGCCCAGTGTTACCCGCAGTATAGGCATAATTCCATACCTGAGGGTATTCCTGCATTTTCAACACAATGCGGTTTTGAATCAAAGTAATGTCATTGGCTCTTACCTTGTCGTTCATATTTACATCTGCTGCCAACATCTGGAAAGCATTCGGTGTCCAGTTGCTGTTTCCATTGCCAGTATTGTTCTGATCAAAGGTGGTAATCAGCCCGGCATAATAACAATCCATCCCATTTACCACATTCATCATATCAGGAGCGGTACCAGTTTGGCCATTATAATCTCCCGGAATATCTCGTTTGATAGTCACGTGGCTTCCCTGAGTTTTGTCATACACAAAATATCCGTTCGCATCGGTATTTACTGTAGTAGCTGATAAAGTATCACAAGTGGCTACATTGCCGTGAATATTGGTAATCAAGTGGTTGCCGCTGTTGTCGTAAGCCAATGGACGAATGCCGCCTTCCTGGTTCCAGTAAATAATACGGGCTTTTAACTTATTGACATCTGGGGTTACTTCTACCATTCCGGGGTCGGCACATTTATCTTCTTCGCCCAAGGCGTAAGACTCTGACACCTGACAGGCTGTAATCGGGAACTGTCCAGTCACCGCTGTTTTTAGTCGGAACTTGATACAAATGACATTACCCGAACCAGTAAAGTAACGGGGGTTGGTGGCGTTTTGAGCATCTCTATAAAAAATACTGCTGTATACTCTATTTTGCCCGGCTTCATAGTTGATATATACATCTTCAAAACCTTGACCGTTGGTAGTCACCACTTCACCAAATTCATAACGGCGATCTTTGGGCAAGTTCAAATCGGTGATAGGTTCTACTACGCTGGCATCGTACTGCAAGCAATAGTCCATGCCAATGATACCCGCAGTTACATTGGTTTTGGCCTTGAGCCACACACATACTGTGTCGCCTACACAACTAAAAGTAGCGTTGCCAATTTGGTAAGGGCAAGAATCATCGAGAGTAATTACAATTTCATCATTTACCACACACTCGTCACCATTGTAAGTATAAGTAACTACTACATTGTAAGTCCCAGCTTCGGTAACACAATAAGCAGAGGCAGTGCCCCCAGGAGCAACAATGTCCACCCCATCTTTTTGCCACTGGTAGTTTACACTAATATTTTGGTTTGCCAACTGAGGAAAAGCCAAGGTAGCATCTAAACATCGAGGAAATTCACCAGCTTTGAGTAAAAGGTCATCTCCCAAGCCAGTAACGAGGCCACCATTACTGTTATTAGTATTGGTGCTATTGCCTTGCGTCCAGCCAGTGTTATTTTTGGCAGGGTCAAAAGCACTCTGGCTAAAATTACCTGCATAATAAGTAGCGCTTCCAGTAACGGCAATGTCTTGGATATTTAGATATTCCCCATCCACTATTGCTACGTTGGGTACAGTTTCTATGCTTGCCTGCTGCCCAGTAGCAGTAGAACGCAAAATAATGCGTTTACAAGGAAATCCTGCTACTATCCAGCTATTAGTAACAGATACAGGGGAACCCGACTTCACCTGAAATGTGTAATCATTGCCTGGTGTGAAAATCAAATCACCAATAGTATATTTATCAACAGGATAAAGTATTGGTGCAGCCAGATTAGTGAATGCACCAGGTCCATTAAATGTAGCTTTATTAATAGTACCTTTCCCCGTTAAATTGCCTCCTCCATCAAATATTAACTCATTAATTAATGAATTCTCATTCTCAATAATGCTTCCACTACCTTTAAAATGAACAATATTATAAGTATGATTTCGAGGCGACATAGCCGCTCCATCACTTGTAAAAGTGATGGTAGAGCCTGTAGTAACTAAAGTAACATTACTAGGTGCAATAATTAGAGTTCTTAAAAACCCATTGATTACTCCTGCTAACTCTACCTGTGAATTGGTAATGTCTAATTTTTTGGGCTCACTTACTGTTTTCTCAGACAACCACAAATAAAAAGCACTAATGGTATGAGTATTTACGTTGAGTTCACCTGCATACAAACCAATGATGGTATTAGCACGAAATGCTGTGCTCAATCTAAAATCGCTTTGTAAATTCCAAACACCATTTACATCTTCAAACTCTACAAACCTGCTTTCTAATATTTGGTCAGCAATATCAATGGTAGAAGGAGTAAAACCTCCGTTCTCAGTTCTTGCCCTAAAGATAAGTTTACTTTCAAAAGAAGAGGTCATCAAAGTTTGACTTGGCAAATGTAGTGACCCATAAATAGTAAGTTGGTTACCTGCTACCCCTGCCCAATCAGGTTGATTAGTAACTGTGTTAGCCCAAGTAATATCACGAACACTTGCCACAGATTGGTCAAGTGTAACTACCTGTCCTGCAGCACTAAACGAGTTGTTATCGAATATTACATTATCAAAAGGGGTAGGAATACATTCACCAAAAGTACCACCAGAAGTTAATGACCAGTGGTCTTTGTCTCCCCAATTACCAGTGCCTCCTACCCAATACAAAGTACGTGTTGTAGCAGCAGCAAATGCCCAACCTGTGCTCCCGCTTAAGTTTTGCCCATTATTTACTACTATATCAGTATTTGCCGTATTGGTAGCGTTTACCTGGCTAATTTGCAGATAATCAACATTTATGGTACTGCTTTGAAAGTCTATCTCAGCAGTGCCTGTTGATTGAAAAGTAATGGGATTACTACAATCGCCCAATGCTGAAAATGTTCCAGTAATTTTTTGACTGGTAGCATTAGTAAAAGTATAGGTTTTGCCTTTAGTAACAATCAAATGATTAAATTCTTGGCTTCCATTCAACTCACCTGAATGTTGAAAATGAGCGGTACCATTAATGATATTTTGCCCTGAAATTTTAGCCAGTTCAACAGTAGAAGTAATATTATTGAAATTAGAGTAGCCAGTTAAATCTGCTGGGCTATAGTTTTCGAGTATTACATCGTGATAGTCAAGCCTGCGAGTAAGCGATCCACTCGCATTCATGCTCACTACATGAATTGTTGAATTGCCTGGGTATATAGTTAACTTGGCAGGTAAATTAGCTTCACCACCATATACACTCCAGTTACGTACATACACATGAGAATTATTTAAGTAAAGGTTACGTGGGTAATCGTAAGAACCGCTTGAAAACTGATAAGCAGTTATGCTATAGTTTCCAGCAGTATTGGTATTCAAGGTGCCATTGTTAAAATAGATTTGGTTTTTAATGCTGGCATTGCCCACACTAAAATCACTTTCTAATGTATATGTTCCTCCTCCTATAAAATATACCCTATTGTCAAAAGCCTTGCCTGCCATATCAATAGTATGGGTATTGTCACCACTAAAATATATCTCTCCACCATAACTCATGGTCATATTCGAAGTAAACTTCAAAGAGCCATTAATAAATAGCTTTTCAGTCAAAGGATTTGTAAATACAGGATTGGCTGTAATATTGTCGTTCCAGGTCATGCTTCCAATACTGGCAGCAGACAAATCCATTTCTACCTGATTGTTACCCCCAGGAAAACTGGTTGCATCAAAAACAACCACATCATTATAATCAGGTATGCAACCGTCAGATGATCCACTGGCTACATTAACCCAGTTAGCCGAGTTTGACCAAAGGTTGTTTACCCCGGCATTTTGCCAACGGTAATTTTTAGAGGCATTGGGAGAAAATACCCAACTTCCATATTTAGCTACATCAGTGCCTGTAAAAGTAATATCATTAAGGCTCGCTACATTAGGGATAGCAGCAAAATTTGCGGTACCATCTACTTTCAGGTTATATACTTCAAAATAATCTGCCGAAACAATATTATTGATAGTAATTGTTTTGTTCTGTCCTAACCAACTAATAGGCGCACCACAAACTCCATTGGCGGTAAGGTTATCTATAACCACACCACTGATGTAGTAAGCCATTTCATACTTTTTGCCTGCTGTTAAAATAAGATTTGTAAAAGTATTGGTACCTCCATCAGCAAAATACCCATTTGTATTGAAAGTGGTTTTATTAATAGTCGCATTACCACCTATATTTACTACTCCCCCTGTTTTGGCTGGATTACCCAATACCAATTCATTGTAAGTCAAGTTACCTACGCCTACACCAGCAGTTGCAGCATCAATAGTAATAACAGAGCCAGTAGAAGTAAAAGTCACATTAGAGCTCCCCACCAACCAAGCATTTTTATCAGGGTGTAAATTACTTAATGTAATATTTGAATTTTCAATGTTCAATGTTTTGGCAATGTCACCATCTGCACCAGATATTGAAAAGCGACGACACTGGATATTTTTATTTTTCGCAATAAATGCGCCTCCTGTAAGCGTAATGAACCCAACATCAAGATCACTAACTACTTGCCTTATACCAATGTTCTTTAACTGTAAATTGAGATTAGACCGAGAGATAGTACCTAAGTTGATAACTTGAGTACCTGAGCCGTTTAGCTCAAAAGTTCCTTGCCCACCAGCAATGGCCTGGTCACTTAAGATCAAATCACCATAAATCACCAATGAATTTGCATAAGCTATATTTAGGCTAACATTAGCTGATGCTGTTAAACTATTACAAATATCCCCACTAACAATAGCAACAGAGTTATTCACCATATAAGCAGCATCAAAAACTACATCTGTTAAAGGTGAAGGAACGTTAGCGGTTGCCTGTGGAGCACCACCTCCATCGGCATCTTCCAACCAGTTCTGATTGTTTGACCACGCTGTATTACTGCCAGCACCTGTCCAATAAAAGACACTTTGAGCGTTTGCCTGGAACACAGTAAAACAAACAAGGCTTAGTATAATTACTATACTTTGCCTAAATTTAATCTTAGAAGTTTGCATCATATAAAATCTAGCTTTTATTGTTGTAAAACTTGAGAAGTATTCTCAGTAGCTATAGTACCGCTCTTTGCCTCTTCGATGGACAAAATTACATACAAAAACATAAGTAACTGATTTACAGCATAATAAATCATTACTACAACTAACCAATGCATTTTAAAGGTGCCGTATTACCCTTCTAAATTTACCTTATAAGCTCAAGCTAACAACACAGGTAGCCATTCTTACCCCAAAGTATTCAGGAAAAAAAAATACTCAGAAGAAGGCTCAACAGTTGCCTTGATAAATCGTATTTTGCAAATAAGTTGATTGCTAAGCCCCCAACTTCTTCCTAGAACTCGCCTTTTTGAATGTTTGCGAAAATAATTGCTTTTGTTGAAAGGGGAGTTTTCAGAGAAAAGTCAACAAAAAAAGGTCAGCAACATAAAGTTCCTGACCTTTTTTATCAATGCCTTTATCTGGCATTACTCTTTACCCAAAGTAAATTATCGTTTAATCATCAGCTTCTGGCGTGAAATCACCCCACCTGCCTCATCATAAAGCGTTACCAGGTACAGGCCTCTTACTACGTGCGACACTCCAAACTGAATTTTACCACTTTGGTCTACCGTAGGTTGTATGTTTACCTTTTGCCCGTTCAAGTCGCTCAACACTACCTGAGGTATGCCTTGACTGAGGTGGCTATAGCTTAAAGTAACCACATTGCTTGCCGGGTTGGGGTACATAGTAACTACAGTGGTATTGTTTGCCATCGCAAACGCATTTTGTTGTGCTGCCGTAGCGATCACCTTGCTTTGGCTTGCTTTACCGTTTAAGTAAGCTTTTACATTTTGGAAAGCGCTTGCGTCTAAGTTACCATCAGTGGTTTTCACCTCTATATAGTATACTTTATCTTGGGTATTTACCCCTTTCATAGTATAAGAAGTAAGCAAAAACTTTTGGTTTTGGTAAGCATTCCATCGCATATTTAGCTCTGCGCTAGTACCAGCTGTGGCATAATCTGCCTTCTGAACCTGCACTTTGCTATGATCATACTCAAAGCTAAAGTCAATCGCGTGCAATTTACCTTCTCCACGGTAATATACCGGAATACGATACCCACCATCGCCCATGTCCTCAGCATTGAACAAGTCAATGGCAAGCGTTCCTTCGCTTTTGGTAGTACGCAAATGGTTGCTCACCCCAGTAGTCCAACTTCCGTCTACATCACCTAACATAATGCCATAAAACAAGTTGTTGGTATTGCCAGCATCACATACTGAGCCCTCTTGTACCGGGCGGCAAGTAGTCAAGTCAGGGGCATTGTCGCGCCAAAAACCAGCATCGCTTGCCATATTACCTACATATACTGGATAGTTTGCTGTGGCATTAAAGTCGGTCGCAGTATTTACTGTTGCCTCGTCTACAAAACGCCAGTCTAACGAATACACCCCAGCTTGCGTAGGTTGTTGTTCAGTGTTGCCTGCAGTATAGGCATAGTTCCATACCTGAGGGTATTCCTGCATTTTCAACACAATGCGGTTTTGAATCAAAGTAATGTCATTGGCTCTTACCTTGTCGTTCATGTTTACATCGGCTGCCAACATCTGGAAAGCATTTGGCGTCCAATTACTATTGCCATTTTTCGTGTTATTTTGGTCAAACGTAGTGATCAGCCCAGCATAATAACAATCCATCCCATTCACTATATTCATCATATCAGGGGCAGTACCAGTTTGGCCATTATAATCTCCAGGAATATCTCGCTTAATCGTCACATGACTTCCTTGAGTTTTATCGTAGACAAAATACCCTTGAATATCTGTGTTTACCGCAGTAACCGATAAAGCATCACAAGTAGCTACATTGCCTTGAATGTTGGTAATCAGGTGGTTGCCGCTGTTGTCGTAAGCCAATGGGCGAATACCGCCTTCCTGGTTCCAGTAAATAATACGGGCTTTTAACTTGTTGACATCTGGGGTTACTTCTACCATTCCAGGGTCGGCACATTTATCTTCTTCGCCCAAGGCGTAAGACTCTGACACCTGACAGGCTGTGATCGGGAACTGTCCAGTCACCGCTGTTTTTAGCCGGAACTTGATACAAAATACATTGCCTGAACCAGTAAAATAACGGGAAGTAGTAGAACTTTGGATATCTTCGTAATAAATACTACTATATACGCGGTTTTGCCCAGCTTCATAGTTGATATATACCCGCTCAAAACCTTGACCGTTGGTGGTCACCACTTCACCAAATTCATAACGGCGATCTTTGGGCAAGTTCAAATCGGTGATGGGTTCTACTACGCTGGCATCATATTGCAAGCAATAGTCCATGCCAATGATGCCCGCAGTTACCTTGGTTTTTGCCTTGAGCCACACACATACTGTGTCGCCTACACAACTAAAAGTAGCGTTGCCAATTTGGTAAGGGCATTGGCTTACTGGGTAACTTATAACAATTTCGTCTTGTGTTTCACAACCATTGTCATAAGTTATTTTTAAAGCATAGGTGCCCGCTTCGGTGATACAAAGGGTGCGAGAAGTACTATTGATTTCTACCCCATCTTTTAACCAGACAAAATCATCGCCTTCCATGACGGCAAAATTTTCTACCGATAAACACACCTCTTCACCAGGGTTAATCGTTTGTGAGTCGGCAAATCCATGACCTATCGCCTGACTCAAAGGCACAAAGTTCCAACCCGCATTCATTCCATTATCGGCGCATTGTATTGCCTCAAACTTTGGGGTCTTTTCGGTAATATGCAAGCCTTGCATGTTTACATACCTTACAATGGCAATGGCATCGGTACCCATTACGATTGATGCAGCCTGCGAAGCACTAGTAGACTCCCAATGAATGGGCGTACAATTATTTCCTCTTACCATCAAGCGTTTGTTCACAGTGTGAGTTTTACCCCCTTCTAAAAAGTAACTGTTTGCTTGTACTATCAGGGTCAAATAGTCAAATATATTCTCGCCTTCAATAGTTCCACCTTTCATCAATGTCAATGATCTAAACGTATTGTTATTGCCCGCAACGGTTATGGTGCTGCTTTTAAATAATACATCATTAAAACTTGACTGATTAGCCGATAGCTTAACACCGTTGTTTCTATTATTACTAAAGGTAAGGTTGTTGTACACCAAGCCAGTACCTGCATGCATCTCTATAGCACCTTCGGCAAGCTCTATTGTAGATTGAGCAGCCTTGAGGGTAAACTTATTTTGTGTATTGTTAATTTTCCAACTATGGCTCCCAGAGTTCCCTCTTATTGTCACCATAGATGTACCTAAGTCAAACGACACATTTTTTTCACTAACAGCAGTAAAAACCCCTAAATTCATAGCATAATTGTTAGATTTGAGGCTACCCCCATTTAAATACACATGGGTTGCATGCCAATCACTGTTTAGATTCCAGGTAGCTTGTTCGTTTTCAAAAACCCACCTGCCCATCATTAACTCGTTGCCTTTGGTGTCTATGCTACCATTGCCTAACATGTATACATATCCTGTATAAGACACACTCATTTTGCTGGCATCGGCAGTAGTAAAAGAACCATACACTCTCAGGATGTGGTTATGATTTTCGCCTGCCCATTCAGGTTGAAACTTTACGTCATCTTTCCAAATAATGGAGTGACAAGTAGCCACCACCAAGTCCATATTTACTTTTTGATCCGCAGTTGTAAACGAGTTCGCATCAAATATCACAATATCTTTTGGCGTAGGTGTACACTCATTGGTGGTTTTAATAGCACCATTGGCATCGCGGGTGACCCAGTGGCTCTCGTCGCCCCAATTCCCTCCATCGCCTACCCAATACAGGGTACGGGCGGGTTGGCTGTTAGTAAAATCCCAACCAGTAGAAGGGTAAGTATTATCTGCATCCAGCGAGCCTTCAGTGGCCACTAAAAAACCAGCCTGATCGCCGGTAGCATTTATTTCGTTGATAGACAAATAACTGGCATCATAAGTACTGCCTGTAGCAAAGTGTAAATTTATCGGTGTACCATCAGTCAACGACTCAAGAATGATAGGACTGCCACAAGTACCCACAGCGGTCAACTTTCGTTGGATCGTGTGTGTAGACATAATCTTATAATTGCCTTTGGTATTGTCAAACTGATAAGCCTTTCCCTTGGTCAACATCAGATCACCATAGGTACGATCATCATTCTGACCAAATTCTACCGAACCCTTAAGGTCAAGGATATTATAGGACCCGGTACCAGTAATTTCAGTTTTAGCAGAGTGAATGGTTACGTCATGAAACGTGGTGGTATTTTTGGCATGTATACTTGCATTAATATCGGTAGTGCTATGAAATATTATATCGTGAAAAGCATCTACTGCTGATCCCACTACTGCTGCGCCAGTTGTTGCGAACATATTGATTGTAGAGTTAGCTGCATTTACTGTAGTAGGACTCACTGCTCCACCTAGAATCAGAAAATCTTTAATGTTCAAGGTCGAGCCCGAAAAATTGAAAGCACGAGGACCTGAAATCAAAAAACGATCCTGTGCTCCCCCGTCCGAAATGCTTTCTACACTGATCGTTTTATTAATCGCGTTTAAGGTTCCCTGTCGGAAATACAAAGTGCTTTCTGAAGTAAGGTTGTCTTGCAAAGTATACACTCCTTCGGCATGAATTCTTATGGGACATTTCAGGGCAAGCCCTGCGGTAGTAAGGGTATGCGCCCCTACTCCTCCCTTTAACTCTATGATATTGGTAAAGGCTACATCCATAGCAGCTGCCAATTGCAACGACCCATAGATATATAAATTCTTGTCTTTAATGCTTTGTGTCAACACTGGACGGTGGACAGCACTGGCTACATTGGCGTCCCATAACATATCGCTACAGTAAGCATTGTTTAAATCAACTACTACATCTCCTCCATTTACAAAAGAAGATTGATCAAAGTGAACCCGATCAGTAGGTCCGGGTAAGCATCCCGCCGCTTGCGAAGGATTATTTTTCAAGACCCAGTTATTTACATCCGACCAATTATAGGTTGCAGAGCTTCCTCGACCACCAACCCATAGCAAGTCCCTGTTCACGGGAGGTACAAAAGTCCAGCCGTTGGCACCTGTATTGGCAGGCTCATCAAGGTTCAACCCGTTTTGTAAAGTAAAGGGTAACAGTCCTGGGGTGGTGCTCCTTGCTACTACTTTTTCTACTTGCATATAGTTGCTCTGGAAAGCCGCACTATTAGGCAAGTTTAAAAACAACCCATTGGTGCTAATAGCTGCGGTTCCTTGATAGGTGTACACTTTGATTGGTTGGTCGCAAGTACCATTGGCAGTAAAACTATTGGTACAAGTAGCTTTACTAGTCAGGAAAAGGCTCACGCCTGGCTCAAGGGTAAGGTTTTCGTACTCGATGGCTGGTCTATGAGTAATCGTAGACTTCATAATTGCCTGCTTAATTTTAGCAGACCCCAAGTTAGGATAATTTATCTCAATAAGGAGCGTGTGATCAGGTGTGGTTCCAAAAGTGACCTTATCATAATTATGGTTCCCCATATAAACCCTGACAACGTCTCCCTTCAAGATATGAAGATCAGACCCTTCAGTATCCAGTGTCAACTGAGGGGTATTTCCCACCACCCAATAGTTCACAACAACGGTCGAGTTCTTCATATTGATGGTACGAGAGTCTCCATAGTATGACCTAAAATCATTACATTGAATATTTTTACTCTCTATATTCAAAGTCCCCTGGGTTACCTTAATGTTAGCAGTAGTGTGAACATTACTGATCACTGTCCAGGTACCTATGTCAACAAAATTAAGAGAGACCTCATGGTGGGTGTTTGCCCCTAAATAAATTTGGTTGCCACTGCTTTGTGAAGAAAACTCTACTGTTCCTAAACCTGTGCCATTATTGTCAATAAACACCGTGTTATCATTCAACAACAGCGAACCGTTGATGATAATCTTTTTAGGAGATGAACTCGTAAAAGCAAAAGACAGCTTCTTTGCCGGATCCAGGTTTTGTGTATTGAGCGTCTTACAAGTGGCTACCTCATCAAAGTAAACGGTTACATCACCGGGCAAGGCATCAAATATCACATCATCATCGCCTTTGGGTATGGTAGTAGGTAAACCTGGTTGTCCTACAACCTCCCAGTTGTTTTTATTATGCCACCTCGTATCATCACCTGCTCCTGTCCAGCGGTAGGTAACTTGACCAAAGGTATTGGCAGCAAAAAATAAAGAAAAAGCAAGCATTAACCAAAGATGCTTGTGCCTTATCTTAGAATTATTGTATTGTAGTTGAGTCATACTCTTGTTTTGTTATGAATGGATGTAATTATTCAAACCTTCTGGTTATACATACTTCTTTGGTTTTCTGAACGGAAAACAAATTTTAAAACCAAGGCATATCCAAGCCATAAAAAACTATCTATCAACACATTACATATTCAATTTATTTTTTCATTATTCAATAAATAATCAACAAAAGTAGGTGTGACTAAAGCCCAAAATCACTGCTTTGACCAAGCATTTCCTTATCTAAACACAGAAAAAGCATAACACAAAATAGTACCATGTAATATTTACAATAGAATATAACAGTAAAACCTGCAAAAACCAGTAGAGTATTAGCCCTTATTAATGCAATGCTTACATTTTATATCAACCAATGCATTGAATGAACTATTCTCGTGTTTATGTAGTTTTACACTCACCAACAACAAAAAACATGACTACAAAAGACCATACACACGCCAAAACACCTGTCACCATTATTACCGGATTTTTGGGAGCGGGTAAAACCACCTTGCTCAACCGTTTGATAGCCCAACACCCCCAAACCAAATTTGCTATTATAGAAAATGAGTTTGGAAAAGTACCTATAGACCATGAGTTGGTGGTGGGTGCCGGAGACGGTATTTTTGAACTCGCCAATGGTTGTATTTGTTGTACGCTCAATGTAGAACTAGGCAAAGTGTTGCGCCATTTGGTAGACAAATTTCAGGACTTTGACCATTTAATTATCGAGACCACTGGCGTGGCTGATCCTGCCGGGGTAGCGGCCGCTTTTGTGTCTGACATGAAAGTACAAAACCGCTTTGAGCTCGATAGCACCCTTTGTTTGGTAGATGCGGCTCACCTTGAAGCAACCCTGGCAAGTAATGATGACGTAGCCGCTCAACAAATTGCTTTTGCTGATGTATTATTGCTCAACAAGGCAGACCAGGTCTCAGAAACTCAGCTGAGCCAAATACAACAAACTGCCAATCAAATTAACCCGTATGCCCAAGTAGTAGCGGGGGCTTTTGCCCAATTTGAGGGCATTGACCTACTGACAATCAAAGCACACCAAACTGCTACCATAGAACAAAAAACCCAACAAATACGCCCTCTTTTGCACCACCATGCCCAGTTGGTGTCACATAGTTTTTCTTTTGATGCCCCCTTTGATGAAGACAAGTTTAAAATGTGGATTTATCAATTACTGCACGTACAAAGCAAAGGTATTTATCGCATCAAGGGAGTGTTGCACTTTGCCAACAAGGAGAAAAAAGTAGTGTTTCAATCGGTGAAGAACCAATTTGTTTTTGAGGAAGGGAGCACTTGGGATGAAAACCAAACACCTACAAGTAAAATAGTCTTTATAGGAAATAGTTTGAACGAAAAAATTCTGCAGCGAAGACTCAATTCTTGCTTAGATAAGTCGTATTTTGCAAAAATTTAATTATAGATAGTTTCGCAAAAAAATAATACATACGCTATGACCAATATTGAAGTGGTTTGTATAGATGATACTAACCGACCAAACGAAGTTCCTACCAGCCGTTGGGTTAAAAAGGGAAAAAAATACCATATTGTAGAAATTGCCAAAATGATGGCTCAAGGGGGAGTATATGGTTGTAAGCTTGCCGAAATAGACAATGACGACCTGGCGCCTTACCAATATTTTAGGCTGAGCCGTTTTGCTATTTCTTTAGGTATATTTGACGAAGAAGAAATGTTGGAAGAGATTGATATCAGCGAACTGACAGAAGTGTTGGTGCCTGCTGAACAAACAAACGCTTAGAAATGACTAAAAGATACAAAAGTAGGTGAAAGAGTCTTTTGACACCATCACCTGCTTTTATATAAGTGATCTGGAAAAAATAAGATGTGCCAATTCAAGAAAATATATTGTTCTCAGACGATTCAAAAAAAACGGTGCATAGCCAAAGCTATGAAGCTTTTTTTTTTGAGAAGAATGAGGGCAATAGATACACTTTAATGGCTCAAATTATTTATGAAAGATCACTAAGGAACGTGTTCAAAATAGGTGTCCAGATTTTGGTTAAAGGCTCAAAGCTGACTGCGGCATTTAGCCTTTGGCAGAGCTCGGCAAAGCGAAGCTTTAGCCATCGATTTTTGCGTCCATAGCATCGCTATGGGCAATAAAAATAACAAAAGGCAGTAATGAGAACCGCAGAACGAAGTTCAAGCTCTGCGAAGCTAATTTATTCTAAACCGGACAGCTTCAAAGTCCCGATTTCTTATCGGGGTTATTGTTGAGGGCTATGCCCGAAATCCCGTTTACGGGGCGAACATGTTCCTAAGTACATTCAACGCATCTATTTCTTTATATTTACAAACAAGGCAAAAAACGAATACTCATTGCTTAAGTGTTTTATTTTCATTTCCAGATCATCGGAGGTGAGCGCTACTTGAACCAACCCAATACCTGCACCTTTGCTTTCTCCCTCTGAGGGGGCATCGCGTAATTTGCGTTTATACTCACGCAACGCTTCACGATCAAGAGAAGTTACTGTTTTCCATTTATCGAGCAACAAAGGAGCTGCCTCACGCCTCACCATGTTTCCGGTAATCACCTGATAGTGATCATCATATTGCAAAATAACCACTGTACCTACTCTATCACGATCGCCAAAGTGGTTGACTTCTTTAGAATAATATAGTACGTTTTGGGTCAACTCCATAAAAACAGAAAACACTTTTTTTCCTACCCTGCGGCTATCCTTGAGTTTTTCTCTAATATCGCGGCTTAGCTCTGCCAACAACACATCTGTTAAAGGTCCTTTGTAAGAAAGCATTAGGTTCTCCCGCTCAAGCTGCGCCTGATAAGCAAAAAAATCAAAATCCTGGTCTTCGTTGTATTGTTTAACCTGTTCTGAACTCATGAGTATGATGTATCTCTTGAAAGTTAAGGTAAATAAAAAACTAGCTGAAAGTATCTGTTGCTCCTAAAATAAAAAAAATGACTCGATTTCTAAACAAATATGCCTTAAAAAATTATCAAACCACTCCTGATCGAGCAAAGAATTCAATATAATATGTTTTTTTTAACCACCCTCACCAAACTTTAAGGCAGCGTAACATCCATCTTTTATATGAAAAGTAAACATCACCAGATTTCTCTCTTGTCTGGTCAGCAGGATGTTTTTGTTATATAATTTATGATTTTGATGATCATTTTTTAAATTGAAATACCAAGGCTTGTCACCATTTGTCATTGGTTAATCCATGCACTCAGGGCAAGCTTGGGAACAGTAATCAAAAACTCATATATGTACAGAAATGAAATTTTGCCTGCCATCAAAAACGGGTTCTCACTGGAAAAACCCTGGGATGGACGCGTGATTATTATTGGCGCCGGAATAGCAGGACTTACTGCCGGGCATATCTTAGGAAAAAGCGGCATTGAATACACCATATTGGAAGCTTCGCAGGTGATAGGCGGACGAATAAGAGCCCTTGAGGGTTTTGCAGACTTTCCGATAGAACTGGGGGCAGAAGAAATTCACGGGCGAAAATCTGCCTGGTACGAACTAATACAAGCCCAGCAAAAAGAAGTAATTAGCCCCATCAAATACGGTACTACCTTCTACAAGATAGAAGATAAAGTACTTAGTCTCAAAGAAATGCAAAACGCCGAGAGCTACGAAAGGGTAGATAAATTTACTCTAAACTGGGAAGAGTACGACCACGAAGAAGTGTCAGTGGCTGATTATATAAAACGCCTCAAAGTACCCGAACAATACCACCACGTAATCAACGCCTGGTATGGCAACGAATATGGCACCTCTAACCAACGCCTGGGAGTACTAAGTATGGCACAGGCCGACAGAAAGTGGTCTTCGGGTGAGTCTAATTTTGCCATGAAGAATGGTTGTTACAACGAAGTACTCAAAGCCACTTTTGCCGATGTACTGCCCAAGGTGCAGCTCAATAGCCCGGTGGTAATGGTAGATACTACCAAAGAACTCATAGAGATAGACACCAAGAAAGGACAGTATACAGCCAATAAAGTAATTGTAACAGTGCCTCTAAGCGTGCTCAAGGCAGGTGATATTGCTTTTTTGCCCGCCTTCGACAAAGAAAAACAAAAAGCTATAGATACTATAGGCATGGATGCAGGGATGAAAATTATTCTAAAGTTTAAAGAAAGGTTTTGGCAAGAAGATATGGTTTCTATATTTCCGGGAGGGCAAGTGCCTGAGTTTTGGGCTACTGGCATAGGCAAAGACACACAAGACCACGTATTGACTGCTTTTGTCAACGGCGAAAATGCCGAATACCTAAGTAGTCTGGGCGAACAAGCGGTATATGTAGCACTGCACGAACTGGACGAGTTTTATGGTGAACGCAAAGCCACCGACAACCTGGTGGATAGCTATATTATGGACTGGAGCAAAGAACCATACATTAAAGGGGCTTACTCCTATCCTGCCCTCAACTCCGAACCTGAACGTATTAGTTTGGCAGAACCCATAGATGATAAAATATTCTTTGCCGGAGAAGCTACCAACGCCTGGGGGCATTT
Organism: Microscilla marina ATCC 23134; assembly: GCF_000169175.1. Classification (NCBI taxonomy): domain Bacteria; kingdom Pseudomonadati; phylum Bacteroidota; class Cytophagia; order Cytophagales; family Microscillaceae; genus Microscilla; species Microscilla marina. Next base: position 14,007 of record NZ_AAWS01000018.1, on the reverse strand, counting down.
AGGGACTGTTCATGGGGCATTAGAAACCGGCTACCGTGCCGTGAAGGAAGTCGTAGAATCGATAGAACTTTTTGAATGATATTAACACACGCTTGCACTATATTGATATTCTCAAAAAAAATTACGACTAAAGTTTGATCCTTGGAATCTTTTCCCTGTTATTAGAACTATCAAATTTTAACAAACAAAGAAAAATGCAAAATTACTTAGTCATTGTTAACCTGATTATTATCCTGGTCATTATTAACCGACCAGGGGTGAAATGGCTTTGTCAATTGTAAACATACAAAAAATTAACAAAGAGCTGTTTTTACCCACGTAAAAACAGCTTTTTTTATATCACATAGATTTAAACTATATATTAAAAATATTATAATATAATGATACACTGCGTCTGTATTTCTCTACTAATTCTAGTCATTATTATTATTCTCTACTTTAATTGAGGAAGCAGCATTCGTATATAAAATACGAAGCCTTTCTCACGAAGAGAAAGGCTTTTTTTTATAAGTAAGTCAGAAATAATACACTACAAAATACCGTAAAAATGAACAGGCACAAAATAATATTCCACGATGGTGAGTTTATCAATTCCCGTAATAGTCAATGTAGTATCAAGAGTCAAACATTGCATTATGGCAATGGAGTTTTCGAAGGCATAAGGGCTTATAAAACCCTGGAAGGTAGCACCGCCATATTTAAGGCAAAAGCTCACTTTGAGCGCCTCAAGCGATCTGCCGAACGCATGCACATGCCTTTCAATTATTCTACAGAAGAGCTTACTAACATTGCTTATCTTTTGTTAGAAAAAAACGAGTTAAAAGATGCTTATATACGTCCACTGGTATTTATGGGCGACGAAATGTCATTGGCTCCTGCCAAAACCTCTCACTTGGTAATGATGGCTTGGGCTTGGGAAAAGTACCTTGGAGATGATACCTGCCGCGTAATGTTATCGTCGTATCAACGCCCCAACCCCAAAGCTTTTCCGATGGAAGTAAAATTGAGCGGAATGTACGCCAACTCAATACTTGCCACCCAGGAAGCCAAACAAAAAGGGTTTGATGAAGCCTTGCTTTGTGATATGAACGGTTTTGTTGCCGAAGGGTCAGGGCAAAATTTCTTCTACGAAAAAGACGGCAAATTATACACTCCTCCTTTGGGCAATATTTTACCTGGCATCACCCGCGCCACCATCATAGACCTTGCCCGCGAAAACGGCATAGAAGTTTTCGAACAACACTGCAAACCTGAAACACTCCAACAAGCCGATAGCGCATTTTTTACAGGAACCGCAAGCGAAGTAGCTGGCATCAAGTCTATCGATGACTATCACTTTCCAGTACATTGGGAAGATTCGCTGGGCTATCAACTACAGCAAGAATACCAACAACACGTAAGAAAAGAAAACTTCCAAACTTATACGATTATATAAAAGGCTACAAGGGACAAGTTTCAAGCTACCGGGGCTCTGTGATGCCCAGTAGCTCGCTCCTTGCAGCTAACAAAAAACACACGCTAACAGATAGTTTCAAACGAAGAGTTATGACAGTTTTGAACAAATACAGCCGACGAATTACTCAGGATGTAACCCAACCAGCCTCTCAAGCAATGCTGTATGGCATAGGGCTTACTAAAGAGGATATGAGCAAGCCTCAAATAGGCATAGTAAGTACTGGTTATGAGGGCAATACCTGCAACATGCACCTCAATGATCTGGCCTTGGAAACCAAAAAAGGTACTAAAGAAGCAGACTTGGTAGGGTTGGTATTCCATACTATAGGCGTAAGCGACGGAATATCTAACGGTACCGAAGGAATGCGTTTTTCGTTGCCTTCACGCGACATTATCGCCGACTCGATAGAGACTGTAGTGCAGGCTCAATGGTACGATGGGATACTTGCTGTAGTGGGTTGCGACAAAAACATGCCGGGAGCTATGATGGCTCTGGCGCGTTTGAACCGTCCTGGACTGCTTGTTTACGGCGGAAGCATCAGGTCAGGCTGTCACAAAGGTCAAAAACTCAATATTGTGTCTGCCTTTGAAGCACTCGGACAGCGTTTTAACGGAAGTTTGAATGAAGAAGATTATCAAGGAATTATCCAAAACTCTTGCCCTGGTGCAGGAGCTTGTGGCGGTATGTATACTGCCAACACGATGGCAACAGTGATAGAAGCTATTGGATTGGGCTTACCTTATGGAGCCTCTAATCCCGCCCAAAGCCCTGAAAAACAACAAGAATGTATAGATGCGGGCAAAGCTATGAGAAAGCTGCTCGAAGAGGACATCAAACCCCTCGACATATTGACCAAAAAAGCTTTTGAAAATGCCTTGACAATGATCATGGTCATGGGAGGCTCTACCAATGCGGTGCTGCACATGATTGCCATTGCCAAAGCTGCTGAGGTGGATCTAAGCCTGGAAGATTTTCAACGTATCAGCGACAAAACTCCTTATTTGGCAAATCTCAAGCCTAGTGGAAAGTACTTGATGGAAGACTTGCACACCATTGGTGGCACCCCTGCTGTAATGAAGCTATTGCTGGACGAGGGATTGCTACACGGTGATTGTTTGACGGTAACGGGCAAAACGCTTGCTGAGAATCTTGCTAACATTGCTCCGGTAAAAGACGATCAGGACGTGCTGTTCCCAATAAGCCAACCTCTAAAACCTCAGGGACATTTACAAGTGTTATTTGGCAACCTGGCCACACAAGGGGCAGTAGCTAAAATTACGGGCAAAGAGGGAGAAAAATTTGAAGGTACTGCCAAGGTGTACGACGGAGAGTTTGAGGCTATCAAAGGTATTCAGGACGGAGAAGTAAAAGCTGGGCACGTGGTAGTCATTAGGTACGAAGGCCCCAAGGGTGGTCCGGGAATGCCTGAAATGCTCAAGCCTACCTCTGCAATAATGGGTGCCGGGCTGGGCAATAGCGTGGCATTGATTACAGATGGTAGGTTTTCGGGTGGTTCACACGGTTTTGTAGTGGGACACGTGTGCCCTGAAGCACAGGAAGGTGGCTTGATTGCCTTGCTTAAGGATGGCGATCGAATCACGATTGATGCGGTAGACAACCAAATGGTGGCGCACTTATCAGAGGAAGAAATAGCCCAACGACGCGCCCAATGGCAAGCACCAGAATCGCGCTTTACCCGTGGAATTTTAGGCAAATATGCCCGTACTGTTTCGTCGGCCTCGGAGGGCTGTGTAACGGATGAATAGGCTAGTCGGGAGTAGATAACCTGTAGTCGGGAGCTGGTTTACTTAAGAATGAAGAAATAGCTCTTGACTTCAGAGGCTCCTGACTACTAACTACTGACTATCAACTAATTTAAAACAACAAACCCCATGAATGCACAAGCTCAAAAAGTAGCTACTCCAGCAGGAGAAAAATCCCATACCAGCCCCCGAAAGGTAAGCGGAGCCGAAGCGCTCATATTATCGCTGCTTGCCGAAGGTGTAGATACCATTTTTGGTTATCCGGGAGGCGCCATTATGCCAGTATACGATTCTTTGTATCATTATACCGACCAGGTAAACCATATACTGACCCGCCATGAACAGGGAGCTACCCATGCGGCTCAAGGGTATGCTCGTTTGGCAAAAAAAGCCGGAGTTTGCTTTGCTACCTCTGGCCCAGGTGCTACTAACCTCATCACAGGTATTGCCGATGCACAAATAGACTCCACACCTTTGGTATGTATCACCGGGCAGGTGGCAAGCCACTTGCTGGGCAGTGATGCTTTTCAGGAAACCGACATCATAGGTATCTCTAACCCAGTGACTAAGTGGAATTTTCAGGTGACTCGTGCCGAAGAAATACCTGCCACTATAGCCAAGGCATTTTACATCGCTCAAAACGGACGACCTGGACCAGTATTGATTGACATTACCAAAGATGCGCAGTTTGGTGTACTTGATTTTGAGTATAAAAAATGCGAAAAAATAAGGAGCTACCGCCCCATTCCTCAGCTTAACCAGGGACAGATTTTGCAAGCTGCTCAACTCATCAATCAAGCGCAAAAGCCAATGATATTGATGGGTCAGGGAGTGTCACTTGCCGAAGCAGAACAGGATTTGCAAACTTTTGTAGAAAAAACCGGGATTCCGGTAGCCAGTACCTTGCTTGGGCTGTCGTCGTTTTCTACCCATCATCCTCTGTATGTGGGCTTTTTGGGCATGCACGGCAACTATGGACCCAACGTAAAGACCAATGAGGCTGATTTACTCATTGCTGTAGGCATGAGGTTTGACGATCGGGTAACTGGTGATTTAAGCCGCTACGCCCAACAAGCCAAGGTGATACATATAGAGATAGACCCTGCCGAAATAGACAAAAATGTAAAAGCAGATGTACCTGTCATAGGCGATGCCAAAGAAGCTTTGCAAGCCTTGTTACCTTTGGTGAAAACACGTGCTCACCAAGATTGGCTCAAAGAGTTTGATAATTGCCAAAAGGTAGAAAATGAAAAAGTGGTAAGCAAAACCATGCAGCCCAGCACGCCTAAGCTAAAAATGGCGGAAGTAGTACAGGCTTTGTCTGACCAAACTAAAGGCAAAGCTGTGATAGTAACCGATGTAGGGCAACATCAGATGATTGCCAGTCGCTATTACCAGTTTGACCAACCCAACAGCAACATTACTTCGGGGGGTTTGGGTACCATGGGGTTTGCCCTGCCTGCAGCAATGGGTGCTAAAATTGCTCGTTCCGACCGTGAGGTAGTGGCAATTATAGGCGATGGGGGGTTTCAGATGACTGCCCAAGAGTTGGGTACGCTGATGCAATACCAAATACCCGTAAAGATAATCATTCTGAATAATAGTTTTTTAGGAATGGTTCGCCAGTGGCAAGAGTTGTTTTTCGACAAAAGATATTCGTTTACCGAAATGGTCAACCCCGATTTTGTGGCACTTGCCAAATCGTTTCACATTGGCGCCCAACGGGTAGAACAAAGAGACCAACTAGCAGATGGTTTGCAAAATATGCTGGCGCACCAAGGCTCATTTTTGCTGGAGGTAGTGGTAGAAAAAGAAACCAATGTTTTTCCGATGGTTCCCACCGGAGAAAGCATATCTAATATTCGTTTGGAATAAATGCTTGCTTAAAACACTCAACTTATAACGATGAACGGTTAATTTTGTATCAGTTGTGTACACAGAAAAGCTGTAAATTAGCATGTAGAATTACTCCTGTTATCCAGCTGTTTCAAAGCAAGCACATTTTAATATTATTTATTTAAATACTGCTCATAAGCAGATGTAAAAGGACAAGCTACTATTTAACCAATGATTCATCTCTAAAAATTAACTCATTGATTTTCAGAAGATTAAATATGAATAATGGAACAAGAACAATTTACTGTAACGGTTTTTTCCGAAGACAATATAGGTTTACTCAACCGAATCACTGACATATTTACCAGGCGAAAAATAAACATAGACAGCCTGACAACTTCTGCTTCGGAAACCGAAGGAATCTTTAGGTTTACGGTAGTAATATCCACCACGTTGGCCAATGTAAAACGCATTGTAAAACAATTGGAAAAGCAGGTAGAGGTATTAAAAGCTTTTTACTACGATGAAGAGGATATTATTTTCCAGGAGGTAGCCTTATACAAAATATCTACCCAGGCATTGGCGCAAAGCAAAGCAGTAGAAAAAATCATCCGCGCCAATTATGCCCGTATCCTCACCGTAGAGCCAGAGTTTATGGTAATAGAGAAAACCGGGCACGAATCGGAAACTCAAGATTTGTTTGAGCAACTAAAGCCTTACGGTATTTTGAGCTTTGTACGCTCAGGCAGGGTGGCTATAGCCAAGCCCATGAAACGGCTAAGCTCTTACCTTGCTGAGTTGGGGCAGACGCTTTAGAGAATTACGAATTTGAGAATTACGAATTAGCGCGAAGCGACACTAAACAACTATAGTCTACGGACTACCAACTCCGGACTAAATTACGAACCGACCGGAGGGAGCTCTGCGAAGCTAATGAAGAATGAGCGCAAGTGGCGTTAAAAACTACGGTCTACGGACCTTGGACTTTTTTATCATATTTGCAAAATTGACAACACATTCATTCTCAACCTTCGGCTAGGTAAAAATTAAGAAAACAACGGTAAACTATGGTCTTTTTAACTAACAAATCCATAAAACCCTGAAAATAAGCACACTATGAATTTGTTAGTTGCCTGTGAACCGAATATATTTCTAATTTATCGGGGCAGCAGCTTGCTGTGATGAGATCAACGCAGTTAAACAGGGCGCAACTTGAAGCACCGATATGCATCGGTATCTAAGGACTTGCCCCTGTGGGTGCTACGAACCATCAACTATCAACTATCAACTATCAACTAAATTATTTTTTAGAACTAAGGGGCTTGTCAAGTTCCTAAATAAAGTACAAAAGTTATGGCAACAATCAATTTTGGCGGTGTAGACGAAACAGTAGCTACCCGTGAAGAATTTCCATTATCTAAAGCAGTAGAAACTCTTAAAAATGACACTATAGCCATCATAGGCTATGGAGTGCAAGGACCAGGACAAGCATTGAACCTGCGCGACAATGGTTTTAATGTGATTGTAGGACAACGCAAGCCTTCTAAGTCGTTTGACAAAGCCGTGGCCGATGGCTGGGAAGAGGGAGTAAATTTATTTTCTATAGAAGAAGCTCTTGAGCGCGGTACAGTGATCCAGTATTTATTGTCAGACGCCGGGCAAATTGACTTGTGGCCTACAGTTAAAAAGTATTTGACTACTGGCAAAACCTTGTACTTTTCGCACGGCTTTGGGGTAACTTATCATGAACAAACGGGCATAGTACCTCCTAAAGATATAGATGTTGTGTTGGTGGCACCTAAAGGTTCTGGCACCAGTTTGCGTCGCATGTTTGTAGAAGGTAAAGGCTTAAACTCAAGCTACGCCATATACCAGGATGCCACCGGAAAGGCTAAAGAAAGAGTAGTGGCTTTGGGTATAGGCATTGGTTCTGGCTACTTGTTCGAAACTACTTTCGAGAAAGAAGTATATAGCGACCTTACTGGAGAAAGAGGGGTATTGATGGGAGCACTTGCTGGTGTAATGGAAGCCCAATACGAGCTATTGCGTCGCAAGGGACACTCTCCTTCTGAGGCATTTAACGAAACAGTGGAAGAATTGACCCAAAGTTTGATCCGTTTGGTGGCCGAAAACGGCATGGATTGGATGTATGCCAACTGCTCTACTACCGCTCAACGTGGTGCGCTCGACTGGAAAGATAAATTCAAAGCAGCAGTAGAACCCGTATACGAAGAATTATACGAAAGTGTGGCATCGGGCAATGAGGCAAAGATCACGATTGAAGCCAACAGCAAGCCTGACTATAGAGAAAAACTGGAAGAAGAACTTTCTGTAATTCACGAGTCGGAAATGTGGAAAACTGGTGCAGTAGTACGCCAACTACGCCCCGAAAATCAGCCGGTAAAAGAAGAAACAGAGGCGTAATTTTTTACACCTGCCAGATGCTTGAAATCTGGCAGGTGTAATTCCTCCCTGACTCTTAAAAAAGGCGATCAACTATCAACAAAAAACACCTACCCATTATGGAACTGGACAATCCGACCGATGTCATGGTATCGGTCGTAAACATACAAAAAGCCCATCAGGTACTCAAAGAGGTGGTATACCATACTCCACTGATGTTTAACCATTTGCTGTCGGAACGTTATCAGGCAAAAATTTACCTGAAAAGGGAAGATTTACAAAGTGTTCGCTCTTATAAAATCAGGGGGGCTTACCACAAAATAAGTAGCCTGAGCAAAGAAGAACTTAAGCAGGGAATTGTATGTGCCAGTGCAGGCAATCACGCCCAGGGAGTAGCCTATGCCTGCCAAAAACTGAAGGTAAAAGGCACTATTTTTATGCCTTCACCTACTCCTCGCCAAAAAATAGATCAAGTAAAAATGTTTGGCAAAGAATGGGTAGAAGTACGTCTTTGTGGCGATACATTTGATGATGCTTACCAAGAATCGGTCGCGTTTTGCGAACAAAACAAACAAGTATTTATCCACCCTTTTGACGACCCCAAGGTAATAGCTGGACAAGGCACAGTAGGACTCGAAATACTCGCCGATATTCCAGAAAAACCCGATTTTGTAATTATGCCCGTAGGTGGCGGAGGGCTTGCCTCAGGGGTGGGCAGTTATATCAAACAAATCAACCCTGACACCCAATTGCTGGGCATTGAGCCCGCTGGTGCTCCTGCCATGCAACGCTCGCTAGAACAAGGCGCCCCTGTAACCCTGGCAGACATAGACAAGTTTGTAGACGGGGCAGCGGTGCAAAAAGTAGGCAAGCTTACTTTTGAAATATGCCAGCAAGTGCTCGATAGGGTAGAAACGGTGCCCGAAGGCAAAGTATGCACCACCATACTAGAGCTGTATAACCAACAAGCTATAGTAGTAGAACCTGCTGGCGCACTCACTATAGCCAGCCTTGAGCAGCTCAAAGACCAGATCAAGGGCAAAACCGTGGTATGTGTGGTAAGTGGTAGCAACAACGACATTACCCGCATGGAAGAAATCAAGGAGAAGTCATTACTACACGAAGGGCTCAAACATTATTTTCTGATCAATTTTCCTCAGCGGGCGGGCGCTTTGCGCGAATTTTTGCTCAATGCCCTGGGCGAAAAAGACGATATTACCCACTTTGAATACATCAAGAAACACAACAAAGAAAAAGGCGCTGCAGTGGTAGGCATTGAGGTACCCACTGCTCAAGACTATGCTGCACTCATCAAACGCTTTGAAAAAAACAAGGTGCAATACCAATTGCTCAATCAACAACCCGAATTATTGAGTTTTGCGGTGTAAAACAGGGAACAAACCAACGCTTTTTCTACTTTTACCTTTTCATGAAAAAGCTGTTTTTATATCTCAAGCAATTTTGGCAAGAAGCTGGCAACCTGCCCTACCTTTTGATGATGGGCAGTTGGCTGGCTTTTGTTATGTGGGCATTTCACCTACCTTTTGGTCATATGTCGCGCCAACAAGGGCTTATTTTTCAGGCCACTGCCTACTTTATCACTATCGTATTGGCAGCCTGGGGGCAACGTTTTTTTTACGCCCAAGCCATCCAACAAAGATATTTATTCTGGCGCTGGATCACCCTTGCCCTGGCCATGTTACTCATTCGTAAAGGCTTTGTGTACCACCGGGTATGGATCAAAACCCAAGTGCCCTTTAGCCTGCAGTACATCGCCGAACAATTGACAGTTTACAGTTTTCGTGTGCTCACCTTTGCCCTGCCAGTTTGCCTTATTTGGTACTTTTTCGACCGCAAAAATGAACCTCGTTTATACGGGTTCTCTACCAAAAACTTTAGTCCCCTGCCCTACTTACTACTGCTGTTAAGCTTTGCTCCGTTCATTTATTGGGCATCTACTACTCCTGGCTTTTTGCTGCAATACCCTATGTACAAATCTAATTTTGCGGCTGCCTACCTCAAAATAAATGCTTGGATTCCGATGTTGTCTTTTGAGGCATTATACGGCATCGATTTCGTCTTTGTAGAAGTGTTTTTTCGGGGTTTTCTCATCATTCTTATTGGCAGGTATTTAGGGCCTCGAGCCATCATTCTTGCCGCCAGCCTGTATTGTCTTTTTCATTTAGGTAAGCCAGTAGCCGAAACCGCCAGTTCATTTTTTGGAGGCATGTTGCTAGGCATATTTAGCTACTATAGCCGCTCTATCTACGGGGGTATCATTTTGCATTTGGGGGTGGCGTATATGATGGAACTGTTTGCTTTTTGGCAAGAGGGGTAAGCAAGGTAAGTACGCTACTTTTATTACAAAAAAAACAGGCCAGCGACAATGCCACTGACCTGATCAATACTGAGAGTTATTCAGTAGTTGTACCTTATTTAACAATAAATCGTTTGGTAGTTGTTATTCCGTCTTTGGTTACACGCATCAGGTAAATACCCGCAGGTAAGCGCTTTACATCAAACTTTTGATTCATTGCTCCTGCTTGTCCTTCCACAGTCCGACGAGCCACTTCTCTACCTTGAGCATTCACAATACTTATGCTCACTTTAGTCTGGTGGTTCAACGTTATTTTTACGTTGGTAAACTCAGTAGCAGGACTAGGAAATACTACCGTGGCGTTGTTCAACTCAAGGCTTTTGGCAGCAACGTTAGTAAAACCACTTACCGAAGAAGACCCGCCAATGTTGATGGTGTAGTCTTCGGTTTCGCCGTAAGGAAACTCTCCACAAGCAGAAGGGGCAGTATTGTATTTCATAGATATCCTCATACGGGTTGCCCCTAGTTTGGCCGAAGCTGGAATAGTAATCGTACCAGATACAGGAGTATCTTTAGTAGATAACTTAGCAAATACCTGCTCACCTGCATCATCAAAATCACCATCTTGGTTCAAGTCAATCCATACTCCATAAGACTCGTTATAGGTGATGTTATTTGGCCAGGCAGGTGTAATAGTAATGGTAGTGGTTGAGTTAAGCGCCACACCAGTGCTCATAGCAGTAAAATCAGAATAACCATCGCCTCCATCTGAGGTGTTGTTGATAGTACCAAAGACTACTTGACCAATATGTTCGTAATGTACACTGTTTGCCTTGGACACGCAATAAGTAGCCGGAGGGGTTGTAGTGTCACCATCTACTTTGATATTGTCTATAGCAATATCGCTTTGCCATCCATTGCCAGTACCTGCACCGGTAGTAGCCGTAAAACGAAGCGATACACTGCTTCCTTTATAAGCTGTCAGGTCAATTGATTCGCTCAACCAATTGTCGCCCTGGTCGCCCGACTTAGTAAAAACCTGTGTCCAGGTGGTGCCATCGGTGCTTACTTCCAACTTTAGGTTGTTTACCTGAGTGCCATACATGTGGTAGTCGAAACTAAAAGTAGGATTGTTGAGTGCGGCAATGTCAAAGCAAGGACTCACCAAAGTAGCTGTTTTACTTGGAAAATTAGGGCTGGATGCCTCCACGAACATATAAAAGTCTCCATCGCTGCCAGCACTGGGGCCAGTATTGCTTGAAGGAGTTCCACCACTGTCACGCGTCCAGTTAAGGTCGTCAGAGGTAGCCTGAGTCCATTTGCCTAAACCCGCCTCAAAGCTTTCGCCGTAAGGAAACACCGTTACACAAGTAGCCGGAGGAGGGGGAGTTCCATCGTCATAAGCTGCCCCTACACCTACGGCATAAAAAGCGTTGGTTACTTGAATTTCTTCGTTAGAGCCGTCACCGTACAAATCTTTTACTGCCTGTATACCAGCAACACGGGCATCAGCATATTGAGAGTTGGCACTTAGGTAAGTAGAAAGCATACGATAAGCCACTTTACCCGCTTTTTCAATGGTAATACCACTTACGTCAAAGCTGTCACCGTTGTCGTTGGTACCCGACTTACCCTCAGACAAAATATGAAACCAGTGATTTAGTACACCACTGTTATAGTGTACGCCGCCATTGTCGCCAGCCCCTGTATACCAATGAGTACCTTTGTAAGTATCAGGGTGATTTTTGGCATTAGGATTCGCCATATCGCGGATGTGTCCAATGTCTTCCCCCATCAACCAACGGCTTTTGTTCGGAGACGCCTCCGCCTCTACTGCTGCCCCAAAAATATCGCTGAACGATTCATTTAAAGCGCCCGACTCGTAAGAATAAACCAAGTCGGCAGTAAAATCAGTCAACCCATGAGCAAGCTCGTGGGCGGTAATATCAATGGTGGTCAGTGGAGAACCATTGCCATCGCCAAATCGCATCATTACATACGCCGAGCTGTATTGGGCATTGAACCAGTTGTTGCCAGAATGAACCAAGGCACGCAATAGTCGCCCATTGTCGTCAATACTGTTACGGTTGTGGTTGTTTTTAAAATAGTCGTAAGTTTTTTCATACGCCCAAAAAGCTGACATACCTGCGGCATCTTTAGCGGCATTGTCCCACTCGCCCGCTGTCCAGTTATTGTCATTGTCAACAAACTCGGTAGCCCCGTTAAAATCCCAGTTTTGGTTATTGTTAGAGTTCTTTACGTGAATACCATTGCCACGGGCATCGTCATACAATCTATACCCATTGTTATACGCTTGAGTAAAGATGGTTTGATTGCCGTCATACAAAGTAATAGAAGAACCCTGAGCAGCCAACGACTTTTTTACTTGGTGGGCGTGCTTCTTATGGTGCTTGTGTCCTTTGATAAAACAAGAACGAAGCAATGGGTTTTTCAACAATGTTTTACCTGTGTGCGCATCTACAAATACCTCAGTATGAGACTCAGGCGCGATGATCACAAAACGGTAAGCCAAGTGTGCCTTGCCATCTTTGCCAATATAGTCGCGGCAAACTACCAATTCTTCTTTGCCCAGTTGGGTATAGTTTTTTACCCCGGTAGCTGCTACTGCTTTTTGCAAAGCGGTGCCTTTGTTGACTGATGGCGTGATGTTGAGGTCTCCTATTTTCAAAAAATCACCATTGATTACCTTTACATAGCCATTCTGCGAGTGTACTGCATAAGTAGATTTAGCTACCCTGATGCCTTTGTACGCTTGCTGATATTTGATGTGCTGAAAACCAATGTTGTCTGTCCAGGCGTTGGTTTTTATCAACTGGTCATTGTTGGTCATGCGTAACTCGCTTTTTAGCAAAGTTTTGACCTGACCACCACTTGAGCGGTACGCCTGTTGGTTAAAAGTTTTGAACTTGGGAGGCTGTTCGTTCTTTTGTGCATAGGCTTGATTGCCTATTGGTGCAACCAGCAGCAAAACCATGGCTGCCAGCCAAAAATGTATCTTTTTAGTCATCGTGTAATATAATTGTGTTATAAAATTAGGTATGGCTCAAAGGTGAGTAAAAAGAGGGAAAATACAATGTTTGAGGGGTAAGCTTAAAGTATACACCTGACCGTTTTGAACAAATATTAAGTATACAAAAAGTAAACAAAGGAGATAGTCGAGTGTTTATGTAATTTTTTATGCAGTTTAATAATTATTTAACTATAAATATAGTAATAGTGCTTTGTAACCTTCATGTTAAAAAATAACATTTTAATTTATTAGCGCAAATATTAGCTTACCGTATCAGAAACACACAAAACAAACAATATAAAGTCTCACGCTAAACAATATAAAATTTTATATTGTTTACTTATAAATATCCATATTTTATACTGAAATACAATTAAAAACCCATTACTAAACTTGTATTTTTATTGAAAAATATATTTGTAAATAATTAATAACTGCGGTAATAGTAAGATCATTGTTTTTGATAGTAATACTTTTATTAATTTTCTCAAATGTAATAAAAATAAGATATATTCACAAAACATAAAGAATAACTAACAATACATGTCAATTGTTTTTATTTTTTTTATGCCATATAAACCTAGGTAAAATCCCTCAGTACCACTGGAAAATATAACAAAAACACTCCCAAAAAAAAGCCCTGTCCGAATGAACGAACAGGGCTTTATAAATGATGAGCTCAAGAGTGTAACACCGATATTCACCGGTATCTCAGGACTTGCGACTTGTTGCTTGAAGCTTGCTACCTTATATCAGCCAAGGTCCATATCACCTACTTTGCCTTTAAACACTTCGTTGGGTACGATACCTTCGTTGTTTTCTGACAACTCAGCTTTTATGCCAGTAATGACATATCGCTCTACAGCTTCTTTGTGTTTCATTTCTACTTCTCCCCCGCCTCTTACATCAAACAAATCTTTGACCAGATCATAAGTATTGCGTGATACCGCTACCTGCCCCGACTCACTCTTGATCTCTATCAGCTTTGCCGTATTTACAGTTTCGCCCCATACATCGTAAGCAAAGCGTTTTTGCCCCACCACTCCTGCGGTTACATACCCTGTATTGATGCCTATTCTTACTTTCCAGTAAGGTTCTCCCTTGGCGTCCTTTTCGGTGCGTTTGGCGTCTATAAAACGTGTCATCTCCAGGGCAGCCAATATAGCATCTACCGGGTTACGGTGGTTTTTCTGGTATACCA